>CALBTN010000107.1 GCA_937967345.1 uncultured Rubrivivax sp.
CCGACGCTGCAGCGCGCGCTGGCGCTGGCGCCGGCCGATGCCGAGCTGCTGGTGCTGCGCGCGCAGTCCGATCTGGCCGCCGGCCGTGCCAAGGAGGCCGCCGCCGCGCTGGCCCAGGTGGTGGCGCAGCACCCCGACGACGCCGACGCCTGGCTGCTGCTGGCACGCGCGCGCGCCGCGGCGGGCGATCGCGCGGCAGCGCGCGAGGCGCTGCAGCAGGCCGCCACCAAGGCCAAGGACAGCGCGGTCGGTGCGCGCGTGGTGGAGCTGGCGCTGCAGCTGCGCGACCTCGACTTCGCGCGCAGCGTCGCCACGCAACAGCTCGAGCGCGCGCCGAAGGACGCGCTGGCGCGGCTGGCGCTGGGCGCGGTGCAAGCGGCGCAGGGCGACAACGACGCCGCGCGCGCCACCGCGCTGGCGGTGCTGGACGACACGCCTGCGCAAGCCGGCGCCTTGAGCGTGCTGACGGTGATGTCGCGCACGCCCGCGCAGCGCCAGCAGCTGATGGCGCGCCACGCCAAGGCGCTGGCCAGCGGCGGCGCCGGGGCGCAGCAGGTGCTGGACTACGTCGCGCTGCTGCGCTTCGAGCCGGTGGCCGGCACTACGCCGCTGGCGGTGCTGGAAAAGGGCGTGCAGCTGTACCCGGCGGCGGTGGCGCTGCGCGCCGCGCTGGTCGAACAGCTGCTGCGCGACGGCCAGACCGAGCCCGCACTGGCGGCGGCCCAAAGCGGCGCGACTCAGCCCGGCGCCACCGCGGCGGCCGGCGAGTTGCTGGTCGCCACCTACCTGCGGCTGGGCCAGACCACCCAGGCCACCGAGACGCTGCGCAAGCTGGCCGCCGAGCATCCGGGCCGGCCCGAACTGCGCCTGCAGCTGGCCGGGCTCGAAGCGCGCGGCGGCCGCAGCGCCGAGGCGCGCGTGTTGCTGCGCCGGCTGATCGACGAGCGCCCAGACGACTTCGCCGCCTACGCAGCGCTGGCCGAACTCGAGGCCGCAGCCAACCCGGCGCAGGCGCTGTCGGTGGCGCGCCAGATGGGCGAGCGCCCCGGCCTGGCGTCGGCCAGCCTGCTGCTGGCGGGCGACATCCTGGTCCGCGCCGACAAAAGCAGCGAAGCGCTGGACAAGTACGCGGCCGCGGCCAAGGCCGGCGCGGTGCCGGCGGCCAACCTGCGCACGGTGGCGCTGCTCGACCGCAGCGAGCGGCGCAGCGCCGCCGAGCGCGAACTGACCGAAACGCTGCGCCGCTATCCCGAAGACGCGCGCGTCGTCGCCGCCGCCGCCGCACGCGCGCAGGCCGCCGGTGATGCCGCACGCGCCGCCGAGCTGCTGCAAAAGCTGGTCGCCAAGGACCCCGGCAACCCGGTGCTGCGCAACGACCTGGCCTGGGCGCAATTAGCGGCCGGGCGCTCGGCCGATGCGCTGGCCAATGCACGGCGTGCGGTGGTGGGCTTGCCGAATCACCCGAACGCACTGCACACGCTGGGCCTGGCGCTGGCACGCAACGGCCAGCGCGACGAGGCGATCAAGGTGCTGCGCGCGGCGTCGAACCTGGCGCCGACGCTGGCGCTGCCGCGGCTGGACCTGGCCGAGAACCTGGTTGCTGCAGGCGACAAGGACGGCGCGCGCAGCGCGCTGCGCGGCATCGACGCGGCCCAGCTCGGCGCGCGCGACCAGAACGAACTTGCGCGGCTGCGCGGCGTGCTCGGCGCCGGCTGATTCGGCGCGGCGGCCCCGCCTCAGCTCTGCATCAGCCGCCGGCTCTTGGCGATCGACATCAGCATGCCCAGCCCCAGCCCGAGCGTGACCATCGCGGTGCCGCCGTAGCTGACGAAGGGCAGCGGCACGCCCACCACCGGCAGGATGCCGCTGACCATGCCCATGTTGACGAAGGCATAGGTGAAGAAGCTCAGCGTCACCGCGCCGGCCAGCAGCCGCGTGAACACGGTCGGCGCGTGCGCGGCGATCCACAGGCCGCGAAAGATCAGGAAGGTGAAGCACACCAGCAGCGTGACCACGCCGGCCAAGCCGAACTCCTCGGCGAAGGCGGCGAAGATGAAATCGGTGGTGCGCTCGGGGATGAACTCCAGGTGCGTTTGCGTGCCCTGCATGAAGCCCTTGCCGGTGATGCCGCCCGAGCCGATCGCGATCATGCCCTGGATGATGTGAAATCCCTTGCCCAGCGGGTCGCGCGTCGGGTCGAGCAGCGTGCACACGCGGTGCTGCTGGTACTCGCGCAGCAGCGGCCAGCGCACGCCCTCGGCGCAGATCGCGTCGCCGCTGAGCACGATCGCGCCGATGCCTAAAGCGCCCACCAGCAGCACCGGCGCGATCAGCTTCCACGACAGCCCGGCGAAGAAGATCACGTACATGCCGGCAGCCAGCACCAGCACCGCGGTGCCCAGGTCGGGCTGCTTGGCGATCAGCGCCACCGGCAGCAGCAGCAGCAGCGCCGCGACGATGA
Source organism: uncultured Rubrivivax sp. (assembly GCA_937967345.1). Classification (GTDB taxonomy): domain Bacteria; phylum Pseudomonadota; class Gammaproteobacteria; order Burkholderiales; family Burkholderiaceae_C; genus Rubrivivax. Next base: position 2,462 of record CALBTN010000107.1, read on the forward strand.
AGTCGGCGACGCGCAGCAGGCCTTCGCGGCGCTGGAACCACCAGGCCAGCATCAGCGGCATCGCGATCTTCATCACCTCGCTGGGTTGCACCACCATGCCCAGATTGATCCAGCGCGTCGCGCCCTTCTTGGTGATACCCACGCCGGGCAGCGCGGTCACGATCAGCAGCGCCACGCCCAGCAGGTACAGCGGCACCGCCAGCTGCGCCAGCCGCTGCGGCGACACCTGCGACACCAGGAACAGCACGCCCAGCGCCAGCAGCATGTTGCGCCCGTGGTCGACGAAGCGGGTGCCGTGGTCGAAGCCGGCCGAGTACATCGTGACCAGGCCGATCGCCGCCAGCAGGACGATCGCCAGCGCGAGCCAGGGGTCGTAGCCGACCACCAGCGGCTTGAGCCGCTCGCCCCACGACGGGCGCTGCAGCACCGCGACGCGGCCGGCGCCGGGGCGATGGCCAGCGGCGGCGCGGTGAGCAGCTGCCCCGGCAGCGGCACGTCGGCGATCTGCCGCGGCGCACCGATCGGCGCGGCCGACTGGCCCTTGCGCGTGGCCGCGACGTCCTCCTCGCTGGGGTAGTGGCCCAGCAGCACGAAGTCGAACACGCGCCGGGCGATCGGCGCGGCCGCCGCCGCGCCGAAGCCGGCGTTCTCGACGATGACGGCGACCACCAGCGTCGGGTCAGGCAGCGGCGCCACCGCGATGTACAGCGAGTGGTCGCGCTTGTGTTCCTCGAGCTTGCTCGCGTCGTACTTCTGGTTGGCCTTGACGCCCACCGCCTGCGCGGTGCCGGTCTTGCCGCCGCTCTTGTACGGCGCGCCGGCAAACACGCGGGTGGAGGTGCCCTCCTGCGTCACGCCGTGCATCGCGCGCAGCAGCAGCGCGATGTGCTCGGGCTTGTAAGGCAGCGGCTCGAGCGCGTCGCTGGCGATGCGCCGGCGTTCGTGCGTGACCACGTCCTCGATCTCGCGCACCAGGCGGGGCTTGAAGCGCTGGCCACCGGAGACCAGCGTGGCCGTGGCGCTGGCCAGCTGCAGCGGCGTGAAGGCGTTGTAGCCCTGGCCGATGCCCAGCGAGATGGTCTCGCCGGCATACCACTTCTGCTGCTCCGGGCGCTTGTAGTAGCGGCGCTTCCACGCGGTGGACGGCAAGATGCCGGTGGACTCGTTTTGCAGGTCGATGCCGGTCTTGCGGCCGAAGCCCAGCGGCGCCATCTGGTCGTGCATCAGGTCCACGCCCAACTCGTTGGCCAGCGAGTAGTAGTAGACGTTGCTCGACTTGACGATCGAGCGGTACATGTCCACCGCGCCCAGGCCCCGGTCGCCGTGGCTGCGAAAGACGTGGTTGCCGAAGCTGAAGCTGCCGCCGTCCATGATCACCTGGCTGGCGCTGCGCTTGCCGGTGTTCAGCGCGGCCAGCGCCATGAACGGCTTGTAGGTCGACCCTGGCGGATAGGTGCCGCGCAGCGCGCGGTTCAGCAGCGGCTTGTCGATCGAC
>CALBTN010000108.1 GCA_937967345.1 uncultured Rubrivivax sp.
ACCCGGCATGGTGGTGGCGACAAGTACAACGGCTCGATCGCCGGTGGCTTCGGTGACCTGCGCAAGCAGGGCTGGAACGTCTACGGCACGCTGAATGTGCGCAAGCAGGATCCGATGCGGGGTACCGAGCGCGAGTTCATGCAGACCTCGTACATGCCCGAGAAGGGCTTCAACGGTCTGAGCCCGACCACCTTCCCGGCCAACTACAGCCAGACGGTCAGCGGCACCACGGTCATCGCCAACACCAACCCGTCGCTGCCGGGCTGCCTGCCGCCGTCGTCGATCATCGCCAGCGCCGTGGCGACCAACCGCTGCAACGCCGACACCCAGATCTTCACCAACGTCGTGCCCGAGCAGGAGCAGGCCTCGGCCTTCCTGCGCGGCTCGCTGGCGCTCGGCGACCACCTGCTGTCGGCCGAATACTTCCAGTCGAAGAACAAGGTCACGAGCACCATCGCCCCGTCGCCGGAAGGCGGCCTGACGATGGGCCCGGACAGCCCGTATTACCCGGGCAACGGCATCACGCCCATCACCAACACGGCGCTCAATCCGACCCAGCCGATCTCGATCGCCTGGCGGACCACGGTGCTGGGTTCGCGGTCGGGCATGCAGGAGAACAACACGCAGCGTGCCGTGATGTCGCTGGAAGGCGCCGTTGCCGGCTGGGACTACCAGGCGTCGGCCCTGTGGTCCAACGCCAAGGTGGAAAACTTCTTCCTCAACGGCTACCCGATGACGATCCCGCTGCGCAACGGCGTGCGCGGCATCAACGGGGCCCCCTACCTGAATCCCTTCGGCGAGCAGTCGGCCGCCGGCCTGGCCTACATGCAGGCCAACCAGGTGCTGGGCAAGGTGCAGGACGGTGAGTCGACGCTGACCAGCGGCCAGCTCACCGCAAGCCGTCCGCTGTTCAAGATGGGTGGCGGCGATGCCACGCTGGCCATCGGCGCCGAAGTGCGCAAGGAGGAGATGGTCTACAACACCGACATCGCCAAGGTCAGCCAGGCCGCCAGCTCGGGCCTGGCCGGCTCGGGTGCCAAGCGCGAAGGTGACCGCGACATCTCGGCGCTGGCGCTGGAGATGAACTTCCCGCTGCGCAAGGGCCTGGAACTGGGCGCGTCGCTGCGCTACGACAACTACAGCGACTTCGGCAACACGGTCAACCCGAAGGTGTCGCTGCGCTGGGCGCCGTCGGCCAACCTGCTGGTGCGTGCCTCGGCCAACACGGGCTTCACGGCGCCGTCGCTGTACCAGATGTACCTGCCGAACTCGACCACGTTCACCGGCAACCGCTACAACGACCCGGTGCTGTGCCCGGGCGGCGTGCCCACCGCGCAGGCCGTGCCTTCGCGTGACTGCGGCATCCAGTTCCAGCAGCTGCAGGGCGGCAACGCCGACCTCGATGCCGAGAAGTCGCGTGCGTGGACGATCGGCTTCGTGGTGCAACCGACGGCCAACCTGTCGGTGGGCATCGACATCTGGAACTACTACCTGAAGAACCAGGTGTCGACCATCGGCGAGCAGTCCATCTTTGCCGACCCGGCCAAGTACGCCAACCTGTACGTGCGCTGCAGCCAGGCCTCGCCCGAGCGCCAGCTGGCCATCGGCGCCTGCCAGACCCCGGGCGGCGACCCGCTGGCCTACGTGATCAACACCTTCCTGAACCTGGGTGACACGAAGACCAACGGCGTCGACATCTCGGCCAGCTGGAACAGCGGCGCCCAGTCCTGGGGTCGTCTGAACGTGGCGTACAACGGCACCTACGTCAACAAGTACCGCTTCCAGGTCGAGCCCGGTGGCGTCTGGTACAACCCGAACGGCATCTACAGTCCGCAGTTCGGTGGCCCGGTCGTCCGTTACCAGCACGTGCTGAACACCACCTGGCAGGCCGGCGCGTTCTCGACGCTGCTGACCTACAAGTTCCAGCGCGGCTACCGCGACCAGAACTCGCAGGGTGCGCCGTTCACGGCCTTCAACAACAACCATGTGCAGGACTACGGCGTCTTCGACCTGAACGTCAGCTGGTCCGGTATCAAGGGCCTGACTCTGTCGGCCGGCGTGCTGAACCTGCTGGACACCGACCCGCCGTTCACCAACCAGGTGGCGCGGTTCCAGGCCCGTGGCTACGACGACCGCTTCCACAACCCGCTGGGTCGCACCTGGAAGCTGTCGGCGCGCTACAGCTTCTGACGCCGACCACCGGCTGCGCGGCCCGCCCGCGCGGCCGGCTGGCCAGCCAACCGGCCCTCGGGGCCGGTTTTCTTTTGTGTCGGCGTCAAGCCCGTCTGATCAACATCCCGTGAATGAAGTGTTGCGTGTTGCCAACCGAACACACGCAATCCGGCGGGCTGGCAGCGGTGGGCTCAGCTCAAGTCTTGCTTGATGAGTGGACGGTAAGCCTTTGAAACATAAAGGTTTTCTCCAGATGATTCGAGGCCTGATGCGCCGCCGGCCCGGCACCGTGTGCCGGCGCCCTGTGGATTCACCCGGACCGGGGGCAGGGCCGATCCCATGACAATTCGACGACTTGTTTCGGTCTCGTTTCGACGGCGCCACGAGCGCCACGCGGCCATCACCGGAACCGGGTGCTGTCTTTCAACCTATGTGAGGAGTGAATCCATGTTCAAGCCGACCCTACTGAGTCGCGGCCTGATGCTGGCCTTCGGCGGCAGTGTGGCCCTGGCGGCCCTGCCGGCCCTGGCGCAGGATGCCCAGCGCATCGAGATCACCGGCTCGGCGATCAAGCGCATCGACGCCGAGTCGTCGCTGCCGGTCACGGTGATCAAGCGCGAAGAGATCGCGGCCAGTGGTGCCACCTCGGTGACCGACCTGATCCAGCGCCTGCCGGGCATGCAAGGTGCCACGGCCGAAGGTGCCAGCGTGGGCGGCGGCGGTGGCGGCTTCTCCGGCGCCTCGATCCACAACATCGGCGAGACCCGCACCCTGGTGCTACTGAACGGTCGCCGCCTGGCGCAGTTCGGCGGCCAGACGCTCACCGGCTTCGGTGCCGCCATCGACCTCAACACGCTGCCGCTGAGCGCGATCGAGCGCGTGGAGGTGCTGACCGACGGTGCCTCGGCGCTGTATGGCTCCGACGCCGTGGCCGGCGTGGTCAACTTCATCACCCGCCGCAACAGCACGATGGGTGACTTCTCGATCGGCGTGTCCGAGCCGCAGGAGAACGGTGCCGGCGAGAAGCGCGTCAGCATCAGCAAGGGCTTCGGCAACCTCGACAAGGACGGCTACAACCTGTTCGTATCGTTCAGCGCCGACAAGCGAGACGCGCTGAACGGCGTCGACCGTGAGGTGGCCAAGACCGGCGTCATCAATTTCAGCAACAACGGCAAGCGCTACCAGGCCTTCCTGGGCTCGCCCAGCGCCATCCCGGGCAACGTGCTCGACGACGCCGGCGACATCGTCAGCCCCTATTACCTGGCCAACGGCAAGTGCGCCGACGGCAACGTCAAGCTGACCGACCCCGCCACCGGCAAGACGGCCTGCTACTTCGACTTCGTCGCCCAGCTCGAGATCTTCCCCAAGCGCGAGCGCCAGAACCTGATGGTGACGTTCGACAAGAAGCTGGGTGAGAACCACACGCTGTTTGCCGACGTGCTGCTGTCCAAGACCGAGAGCAGCGGCATCATCGCGCCGGTGCCCGGCAGCGTGTCCATTCCGCTGAGCTCGCCGCTGTACGCCCAGTACCTGACGCCGGTCAGCGGCCAGCAGGGAAGCACCTTCACCGACAGCACGGTGGCCTTCTACCGCGTGGCCGACCTCGGCCGCCGCGCCGACAACAACAAGTCGGATTTCAAGAACCTCGTCGTCGGCTCGCGCGGCGTGCTGGGCGGCTGGGACTACGAGGCCGGCCTGGCCTATTCGAAGAGCGACTTCAAGAACAGCATCTCCGGCTACCCGGGCGCGCTGGCCCTGTCGCGCCTGCGTGCCAGCGGCCAGCTCAACCCCTTCGTCGAGGTCGGGCAGATGTCGCAGTCGGCGCTGGATGCCGTGCGCAACATCGTCTACAACGGCTACTGGGACGGTGGCACCTCCGAGCTGACCAGCCTGGACCTGCGCGCCTCGCGCCCGCTGATGAAGCTCGGCGGCGGTGACATGGCGCTGGCCGCCGGCGTCAACGTCTACCAGGAGAAGTTTGCCGGCAAGCCCAGCCTGTTTGCCCAGGCCAAGCTGGCGGATCCCGTCGCCGGCACGCTGTGCGACCCGAACTCGGCCGATCCGCTGAAGGCCTGCGACCAGCGCTTCGGCGACGCCGCGGCCATCATCCCCTACGGCGCCGACCGCAAGGCCTACGGTACCTTCGTCGAGGTGAACGCGCCGCTGTTCAAGGGCTTCGAGCTGACCGGTGCGGTGCGCTACGACAAGTACGACGACGTCGGCGACACCACCAACGGCAAGGTCAGCTTCCGCTGGACGCCGAGCTCGGCCCTGCTGCTGCGCGGCTCGGTCGGCACCGGCTTCAAGGCGCCCACGGTGCCGCAGCTGAAGGCGGCTTCGCAGTCTTACGGCGTGACCTCCTCGCCCTATGACTGCACGGCCGAACTGTCGGCCGTGGCTGCCAGCCTGGGCGCGCAGTGCCAGCCCAACGGCCGTCAGTACGACGTGGTGGCCGGCGGCAACGCCAACCTGCAGCCCGAGAAGTCGCGCCAGGCTTCGCTGGGCATCGTCTTCGAGCCGACCGCCGGCGTGTCCATCGGCGCCGACCTGTGGTGGGTGGGCATCCGCGACGCCTTCGGCCAGATCAGCGAGCAGGAGGCCTTCGACAACCCGCAGCGCTACATCGGCTCATGGACGACGCAGCGTGACATCGCCACCGGCATCAACTACCTGGCCTACAACCAGGCCAACCTGAACCTGGGCAAGGCGTACTACAGCGGCGTCGACCTCAACATCCAGGGCCGCACCAACACGCCGATCGGCAAGCTGAGCACGCAACTGCTGGCCACCTACATGATCCGCGAGCGCGTGCAGCTGCAGCCCGGCGGTGCCTACTTCAACCCGATCGGCATCAACGAGCCGAGCCTGTCGTACGTGACCTTCCGCTGGCAGGGTCGCCTGGCGGCCAGCCTGGCCACGGGTGCGTGGACCAACACGCTGGCGATGAACTACAAGTCGGGCTACCGCGATGCGACGGCCACGGTCGAGGTGCTGGGCCCCGGCGACACCAACACCGGCACCTACGAGGACGTGACGCTGAACATCAAGCGCTACTACACCTTCGACTGGCAGACCCGCTGGCAGCTCAACAAGAGCATCGCGCTGACCGCCGGCGTGCTCAACCTGCTGGACGAGGCACCCCCGCTGTCGCTGGCCGAGGGTGGGGCCGGCAAGGGCCAGATGTACGGCTACGACGACCGCTACGCCGACGTGCGCGGCCGCACCTTCTACATCAACGCGAGCTTCTCGTTCTGATGCGCGCCGCCGGCGTCCGCAGCCAGCGGACGCCGGCCCGTCGATGAGAAAAGGGGCCCGGCGCGTGAGCGCCGGGCCCCTTTGTCATGGCCGCGCGGCCGCTCAGGCGATGCCTTGCCAGGCGTCCGTCTGCAGCGCGATGTCCAGCGCACCGATGGCCTGGGCGATCCGCGTCACCGCGTCGCGCTCCACGCGCGTCAGGTCGGGGTTCCAGCAGTCCATCAGCACGATGATGCGCACCGAGCCCGAGCGGTTCCACGACTCGTGCAGGAAGGTGTCGTCGAACATCACCAGTTCGCCCTCGCGCCAGTGGTGCACGCCGCGGTCGACCAGGTGCAGCGCGCAGTCCTCGGGCACGACCAGCGGCAGGTGCATCACGCAGCGTGTGTTGGTCACGCCATGGTGCGGCAGGATGTGCGTGCCGGGGGCCAGCACCGAAAACAGGATCTCCGGCGTCTGGCCCGGGATGCGGCACAGGTCCAGCGAGTCGAGCACGGCGCTGGTGCGCGGGCAGCGCGCGTGGTTGTCGTCGTAGCGCTGGCCGTGGCGGTAGAAGAAGAACGCCTCCCACGAAGGCTTGAGCCCGCCCAGGTAGTTGCCGATGGTGTCGCCGTCGCGCACCTTGACGAAATCCTCCAGCGGGTGCTCGTCCATCACCAGCGACAGCGCCTCGGCCCGGATCTCGTTGAAGGCACCCGCCAGCCGCGGTGCCCAGTCGTGCCGGTAGGGGTCGAGGTAGGGCAGGGTGGGCAGGTCGGGCATGTAGAAGAACAGCGGCTTCTGCATCGGATCGGCGGGCCTGGCCGGCCAGTCGCCGAGGTAGGCCGCGAGCGCGCGGTCCACGCGTTGCAGTGCCGCGCTGCCATGGGCCTGGCGCAGCGGCTCGATGAGCCCCTGGAATACGTCGCGCCGATGCTGGCGCAGCGCCGACAGCGCCGATGCCACCTGGACGTGCAGGTGGGGCGGCGTGGTGGCCGGCGCCGTCCATTCACCGGCCGCCTGCGCGCGCCGGATCGCCTCGTAGCGGGCCAGCAGGGCCGCCTTGGCGTCGCCGCGGTCCTCGAGCATCTGGCCCAGCAGCAACCAGCCGAAGGGTGCCTGTGCCTGCCGGGCGACGAGGTCCTGCAGCGTTGCGATGGCGGCGGCGAGGTCACCCGCCCCGGCGAGGAGGACCGCCAGTTCGACGGCCAGCATCTCGTGGGCCGGCTGGGCGCGGCGGGTGGCGGTCAGCACCGCCTCGGCGCGCGCGGCGTCGCCCCGCTGGGCGGCCAGGCGCGCCAGCGGGATGGCGGCCTCGACGCTGTCGGGCCACTGACTCAGCACCGCCGCGAAGGCGGCCTCGGCGTCGGCCGGCCGGCCCTGGCGGGCCAGGTCCCGGGCCGCCAGCAACTGGGGCTTCAGCGCAGCGCGGTCCATGGCAGGCCGGGTGCCGGCGTCACTTCGGCGCCATGCGGATCGCGCCGTCGAGCCGGATCACCTCGCCGTTGAGCATGTCGTTGGTGATGATCTGGTGCACCAGCTTGGCGTAGTCCTCGGGGCGGCCCAGGCGGCTGGGGAAGGGCACGCTGGCGGCCAGCGCGTCCTGCACCTCCTGCGGCATCTGGAAGAGCATGGGCGTGCCGAAGATGCCCGGGGCGATGGTCATGTTGCGGATGCCGTTGCGCGCCAGGTCGCGCGCGATCGGCAGCGTCATGCCCACCACGCCGCCCTTGCTGGCGGCATAGGCGGCCTGGCCGATCTGGCCGTCGTAGGCGGCCACGCTGGCGGTGCTGATCATCACGCCGCGCT
>CALBTN010000109.1 GCA_937967345.1 uncultured Rubrivivax sp.
GCTCGGGCGAGACCTCGGCCGAGCCCGAGCCGTCGGCGACGTTGGTGACGATCTTCAACCCCACCCACAGCCCCGACAGCCGCGACATCAGGTAGCCGTGCAGCCCGAGGTCGAGGATCTCCTGCACGTTGGCCGGGTACAGCGACGGCATGCCCACGTGCATCAGCATCGGCTCGCTCTGGCTGGCCAGGCTCGAGCTCTTGCAGCTCGGGTCGTCGCCGACCACCGCGAGCACGCCGCCGTTCTTGTCGATGCCGGTGTAGTTGGCGTGCTTGAGCGCATCGCCCGAGCGGTCGACGCCGGGCGCCTTGCCGTACCACAGACCGGTGACGCCGTCGAACTTCTGTTTGCCCACCGCGTGCAGCATCTGCGTGCCCCACACCGCGGTGGCGGCCAGGTCTTCGTTCAAGCCGTCGACGAAATGGATGTCGCGTTCGAGCAGCAGCTTTTGCCGCTGGATCAAGGCCTGGTCAAGCATGCCGAGCGGCGAGCCGCGATAACCCGAGACGAACATGCCGGTGCGCAGACCGCGGCGTGCGTCCGTGCGCATCTGGTCCAGCGTCAGGCGCACCAGCGCGTCGATGCCGCCCAGGTGGACGCTGCCTTGCTCCTGGGTGAAGGGGTTGGGTCGTTCAGATGGCGCGGACATGGGCGGTCCTCGACCGGCGTCGCCCGCAGGCCGCGCCAGCTCATTCAGTTGGATGAAGGCCGCGGCGGTGCCGCAGCCGAAAGTGCGGCGCGGCGCAGTGCCGCGCCGCCGCGCTCACTCGTGGAACACGAACTCGATCTCCACCGCCGCGCCCAGCGGCAGCGCGGCCACGCCGACCGAGGTGCGCGCCGGCGGTGCGATGGTGGCGAACTGACGCTCCCACACCGCGTTGAACTCGGCGAAGCCATCCATCGGCGCCAGGTATACCCGCGCCATGCACAGCTGTTCCAGCGTGAAGCCGTAGTCGGGCAGCGCCAGCATCAGGTTGTCGAAGATGCGCTGCGTCTGCGCGCCCACGCCGCCTGCGACCAGCGCGCCGCTGGCCGGATCGAGCCCGACCATGCCCGACACGAAGCCGAGCGCACCGGCGCGCAGGCACGGCGTGTAGCGAAAGCGCGGCGCCGGCGCGCTGGCCGAGGTGACGAGCTGGCGCATGGCGTTCAGACCTTGATGCACACGTTGGTGGTCTCGGAATAGAAGTCCAGCGAGTAGCGCCCGCCTTCACGGCCGATGCCCGACAGCTTGGTGCCGCCGAAGGGCGTGCGCAGGTCGCGCGAGAACCAGGTGTTGACCCAGACGATGCCTACGTGCAGCTGCGGGCTGACGCGGTGCGCGCGCGACAGGTTGCTGGTCCACACCGCCGAGGCCAGGCCGTAGGCGCTGTCGTTGGCGCGGCGGATCACCTCGTCCTCGGTGTCGAAGGGCGCGAGGTGGCACACCGGGCCGAACACTTCCTCGGTGGTGCAGCGCGCGGTGTCGCTCAAGCCGGTCCAGATCGTCGGCTGCACGTAGGCGCCGTGGTCGCGCTCGTCGCCGAAGGTGGGCACGCCGCCGCCGGTGACCACGGTGGCGCCTTCTTCGACCGCGAGCTTGTAGTACGACAGCACCTTCTCGCGGTGCTCGCGCGAGATCAGCGAGCCCATGTCCACACCCGGGTCGTCGGGCCAGCCGATCTTCAGCGCCTCGGTCTTGGCCTTCAGCGCGGTGACGAAGCGCTCGAAGATCGGCCGCTCGACGTAGACGCGCTCGGAACACAGGCAGACCTGCCCGGTGTTGGTGAAGCTCGAGCGGATCACGCCGTCGACCGCGGCGTCGAAGTCGGCGTCGGCGAAGACGATCGCGGCGTTCTTGCCGCCGAGCTCGAACGACACCTCCTTCACGCCGTCGGCCACCGCCTTCATGATCGCCGCGCCGGTGCGCGACTCGCCGGTGAAGGTCACCGCGTCGATGCCCGGGTGCGTGGTCAGCGCCTCGCCGGCCGAGCCCGGGCCGAAGCCGTGCACCAGGTTGAACACGCCCGGCGGCACGCCGGCTTCGTGGAAGGCCTCGGCGATCAGCGTGGCCGACGACGGCGTTTCTTCCGACGGCTTGCAGATGATCGCGTTGCCGCAGATCAGCGCCGGCGCGGCCTTCCAGGTCAGCGACAGGATCGGCAGGTTCCACGGAGAGATGCTGGCCACCACGCCCAGCGGCTTGCGCGTGGTGTAGTTGATCAGCCGCGTGCCGTCGGCCAGACTGGTTTCGAAGAAGTCGCCGTGCGCGGTTTTGCCCAGGTCGGCGAAGGTGCGGAAGTTGGCGATGCCGCGGTAGACGTCGAGCTTGCGCGCCTGCTCCAGCGGGCGGCCGGTGTCGGCGATCTCGGCGGCGAGGAAGTCGTCGAAGCGCCGCTCGATGACATCGGCCACGCGGTGCAGCCACTTCGCGCGTTCTTCCACCGTCGCCTGGCCCCAGGCCCCGTCGACCGCCCTGCGCGCGGCGCGCACCGCGCGGTCGACCAGCGCGGCATCGGCCTCGTGCACCTTGGCCAGCAGCTTGCCGTGCAGCGGGCTGATGTTGTCGAAGGTCTTGCCGGTGGCGACGAATTCGCCATCGACATAGTTGCGCAGTTCTTTGAGCGAGGCGGGAAGCGCGAAGCGTTCGGTCACGGCAGTGTCTCCAGTCAGGTGTGCGGCGCAGTCTAGGAAGCCGCTCCTGTGCTGTCTAACGAATTCGGGGCCGACCGCTATAAGCGCAGGGAATACGTCGCCGGACACCGCCGGCCGGTGCGAGCGTCAGCCCGCGTCGCCACTGTGCTGCGCGGCTTCACGCAGCGCGGCGAGGAATCGCTCTGTCGCTGCCGTGGGCTCGCGTTCGGCGCGCACCGTGTAGCCCACCGCGCTGAGGTAGCGCGGGCCGTCGATCGCCAGCAGCGTCAGCAAGCCGGCGCGCGCGAAGCGCTCCACCGCCGAGCGCGGCATCAGCGCCACCACCGGCGCGGTGGCCATCAGCACCAGGTTGGTCAGCATCGACACCGATTCCACCCGCCGCGGCGGCAGCGGCAGCCCGGCGTCATGGAAGAAGGCGCGTACCGCGGGGTAGGCCACCGACTCGGGTGTCGGCACGATCCACTGCAGTTGCTGCAGATCGGCCAGCTGCAGCCGGGTGCGCTGCGCCAGCGGGTGCTCGCGTGCGGCGACGATGCACAGATCCTCGTCGTGCAGCGGCACGTGCGCCAGCCGCGCGCCCTCGGCCTCGTACGGCGCGTTCGCGGCATCGGCCGGCAGCACGCCGACGACGACGTCGAGCTCGCCGCGCGCCAGCGCCGGATACAGCATCGCGTTGGTGCCCACGCGCACCGTGACCACGACCTCGGGTGCGTCGCGCTGCAGCCGCTGGATGGCGTCGGGCAGCAGCGTGGCCGACGCGGTGATCAGCGTGCCGACGATGACCTGCCCCGCAGTGCCCGCTTGCACGGCGTTCAGCGCGTCGGCCAGCAAGCGCAGCTCGGCCAGCATCGTGCGCGCGTGGTGCTCGAACAGCCGGCCGAAGTCGGTCAGCGTGACGCCGCGCTTGCCGCGCACGAACAGCGCACTGCCGAGTTGCGCTTCGAGTTCCTGGATCGACTTGCTGACCGCCGGCTGCGTCATCGCCAGCTCGTTCGACGCGGCGAGGATCGAGCCGGCCTCGACCACTTTTTCGAACACCGCCAGCTGCTGCAGGCGCAGCCGGCGCGCCAGCGACAGGCGGGAGTGTTTGGGGGGTGTCATCGGCGAAGCAGACAGGCGTGACGCGGGTCGGCGTGGCCCCGCGGCAGCGATTGTGGCTTGCGGCTGCGTCGAACCGGCGCGGGCCCGCGTTCGCTGCGCTACATTGCCCGCATGCGAACGATCGGCCGCAAGCTGCCCGGCATCACGGCGCTGCCGAGCGCAGACGCCTTGCGCCGGGCTGCGCAGCAGCAGGCGATGGCCGACGCCTTCACTGCATCCGCCAGCACCGGCATTGCCAAGGGCGTGTACCGCTTTCGCAGCCAGGACGAGGCGGATCGCCAGCGCTTCGAGGCACTGGTGCGCGTGGTCGCCGCGAACGCACGCAGGCTGCGATCCGGCCGATGAGCCAAGGCAGCCACGAAGCGGCTCGGCCGGCAACCGTCGAGGATCTGAAGCGGCTGCTCGCCGCCCTGTCGGCCGAGCAGGTCGACGACGTGCTGATCGGCGGCTATGCCTTGCACGCGCTGGGCTACCAGCGCGCTACGGTCGACATCGACCTGCTGCTGCGTCCCGAGCGCGACCAAGGCGAGCGCGTGCGGCGCGCGCTGCTGAGCTTGCCGGACAAGGCGGCCGAGGCGCTGGACCCGGCCTGGTTCGACGAGGGCGACACGATCCGCGTGGCCGACGCCTTCGTCGTCGACCTGAGGTTCGATGCGTGCGGCGAGTCGATCGAAACGCTGCGCGGCCATATCGTCGCCGTGGATCTGGACGGTATTGCGGTGCGCACGCTCGATCTCGAAGGCCTGCTGAAGACGAAGCGCACGGCGCGGGACAAGGATCGCGTCGATCGTGCGGTGCTGGAGCAGGCGCTGCAGGCCACTCGTCGAGGCACGCCGCCGTGACGCAATTCAGCCGGGCGTCCCTTCCGGGTCCACCGCCCTCGACAAGCCCAGGCTTTCCAGGTCGGCCAGATCCTCGAGCCGGCCGCTGGCGAGCTTGTTGGCCTTGAAGTCCTCGAGCCCGATGATGTGCAGCGGCACGCCCGACAACTGGACCTGTTCGCGGCGCGCGAAACACGCGTCGAACTCGACGCCATCGATGGTGGTCAGCAGATCGATGCGCCGCGGCGGCCGGCCGAGTTGAACCACGGTGTCCGCCGAGAAATCGCCGAGCCCGAGGCCGAGCGAGCCGAAGCCGAAGTCCTGCAGCGCCGCCAGCGCATAACCGCCGACGACGAGTTGCTCAACGCCTCTGGCGTTGAGCAACTCGGCAAACTCTTTGAAGTCGCGGTTCAGCATGTGCCGCATGTTCCGGCGTTTGCATGCGCAAAGCCTCGACGGCGGCAATGCGCTCCGCCATCGGGCGCGACAGCCAGTACGCCAAATCGGCCGCCGGCTGTTGGCTCGCAGGCAAGACCTTGACAACGCGTTCCATGCCGCGACTGTCGCCGAACAGCTTCGCGACCCGTCGCCCGCCGCTCGCTGCCGTCCCCGAGGGTCCGGCGCGTAGCCGCTCGCGCAGCAGGTCCGCGGGGTCGGACATCTGCCTGCGCAAGGCTTCGGTGGCAGCCAGGCGCTCGATGGCCGAGGCAAGGGCAGGCGTTGGCATCTTGGCGGCGCGTTTCATCAATCTCGAGGATGCGCCTTGGCAGCAATGCGGGTAGATGTCGCACCGGGCGGTGATCCCCGCCCACCGTTCGCAGCCCATACCGCGAAAGGACAATCCATGCTGCAGATGCACAAGTGGATCGCGCTCGGCACTCTCGCCGCCGCGCTCATGCACGCGAATCCGCTCGCCGCCGCACCGGACGACAGCGCCGCCGCGCAAGGCGAGCTCGGCTGCGTCGTGCGCGAGCCCGAGGGCGCGCGATTCGTCGCCACCGACGGGCGCGATCGGGCGCTGATCGCGCACGAGGCGCTGGCGGCTTACCGCCGCGGCGCGCGCTTCCTCGCGCCGTGCCTCGAGGGGCGCGGTGCGCGGATCTCGGCGGCTGCCTACGACGCGATGGCGCGGCGCAGCCCGGCCAGTTTCCGGCTGCGCGAGGCGTCGCTGCGCGACCCGCGGCCCCGCGCGAGCGAATCCGCGCGTGGCGGTGGTGCCGCGTCCGGTAGCTACGACGTCCTCGTCACCGACGGGCTGGTCGCGCCCGGATTCGACTTCTTCGCAGCCTCGGCCATCGACAACGGCGGGCGCATCTACGGCACGGTGCTGGGGATCATCAACGACGTGTTCGTCCAGCAGGCTGTCGTCTATCACCAGGGCCGCACGCGGCTGATCGGCCCGCCGCAGTCGTACGTGAACGTCGCCAACGAAAACGGCATGGCGGGGGGAGGGGGTCTGCCGCTGGCGCCCGACGACACCTCGGGACAGGCGGCCCTGTTCCGCGGCTCGGGCGTCGAGTTGATCGACAAGCTGCCGGGGCAAATCGACACCAGCGTGTGGGCGCTCAACCAGCGCGGCGAGGCGCTGGTCTATGCCGTGGACGCGAGCTACCAAGGCAGCCTTTGGCTGTACCGCAATGGCCGGCTGAAGGAGATCGACTTCGGGCCGCAGGTGCCGTCCGCAGGCTTCCTGCACCTGAACGACCGCGGGGAGATCTCCGGCACAGCCTTCGGCATCATCGACGCGGCCGGCAGGAGCGTGGCGCGCGGCTTCCGCTACGACACCCGCAGCGGCGAGCTGATGCTGCTCCATCCGCTGCCGACCGAACCCGAGTCCTGGGGCCTGGGCATCAACAACCGCGGCGAGGTGCTCGGCTATTCGTTCGTCGCCAGCGGCGTCGAGCGCATCGGCATCTGGGACCGCTCCGGCCGCTTCAGCAGCTACTTCGTCGAGGGCACGCCCGAAGTGCCGACGATCAGCAACGCGCTGCTGTTCAACGCGCGCAACGACATCGTCATCACCCGCGTCTCGTCCCCGGCCGAGGAAGTCGGGGTCAGCTATCTGGTGACGCGTCCCGGCCAGCGGCAGAGCATCAACGACATGGTGCGCGGCGAGGTGCCTGCGGAACTGGGCGAGATCGCGTGGTGGATCTTCGACATCAACGACCGCGGCAGCATGATCGGCCTCACGACGGGCTCCTACGGCGTGCTGCTGAGCCGGTCGAAGGGGAAGAGCGGCCAATGAAGGCCCGCGCCCGCATCGCCTACTGAAACGCCACCTCGGCGAAGCTGCGCAGCTTGCGGCTGTGCAGCCGCCCTGGGCGCTCCTGGCGCAGCAGCTCGACCGCGCGCATGCCGATGCGCAGGTGCTGGTCGACCCGTTCGCGGTAGAAGGTGTTGGCCATGCCCGGCAGCTTGATCTCGCCGTGCAGCGGCTTGTCGCTGACGCACAGCAAGGTGCCGTAGGGCACGCGGAAGCGAAAGCCGTTGGCGGCGATGGTCGCGCTTTCCATGTCCAGCGCGACCGCGCGGCTTTGGCTGAAGCGCCGCTCGGGCCCCGGGTGCGGCAGCAGCTCCCAGTTGCGGTTGTCGGTGGACGCCACGGTGCCGGTGCGCAGCAGCTTCTTCAGTTCGTAGCCCTGCAGCCGGGTGACGTCG
>CALBTN010000110.1 GCA_937967345.1 uncultured Rubrivivax sp.
AGGAGATCTACGACACCTTCATGGCCGCCGGCGGGCCCGACTACATGCTCGAGTTCGCGCACGGCTACACCTACTCGGCCCATCCGGTGGCCTGCGCCGCGGCGCTGGCATCACTCGACCTGCTGGAACGCGACCACGCGCTGCAGCGGGTGCGCGAGCTGGCGCCCAGGCTCGAGGGCGCGGTGCACGCGCTGCGCGGGGTGCGCCACGTCGCCGATGTGCGCAACTTCGGCCTGGCCGCCGGCATCAGCGTCGAAGCACTGCCCGGCGAGCCGGCCAAGCGCCCGTACGAGATCGCGATGGCGATGTACCGCAAGGGCTTTTACGTGCGCTACGGCGGTGACACCCTCCAGCTCGCGCCGCCGTTCACGAGCACGCCGCAGGAGATCGACAGCCTGGTCGACGCCCTGGCGCAGACCTTCCACGAAACCGCGTGACCCGCCGGAGACCGACCATGACCGCGCTGCCCACCCTCACCCATCTGATCGACGGCCGCCGCCAGGGCGGCGGCGCCCGCTTCGCCGAGGTCTTCGACCCGGCCCGCGGCGCGGCGGTGGCCCGCGTCGCGCTGGCCGACGCGGCCACGGTGTCGGCCGCGGTCGCGGCCGCGCAACAGGCGCTGCCGGGCTGGAAGAACACGCCGCCGCTGAAGCGTGCGCGCGTGATGTCGCGGCTCAAGCAGCTGCTGGAAGACAACGCGGCGCGCATCTGCGAGCTGATCACCCTCGAGCACGGCAAGGTGCTGGCCGACAGCATGGGCGAGCTGCAGCGCGGCATCGAGAACGTCGAGTACGCGAGCTACGCGCCCGAGCTGCTCAAGGGCGAGCACAGCCGCAACGTCGGGCCGGGCATCGATGCCTGGTGCGAGCACCAGGCGCTGGGCGTGGCGGTGGGCATCACGCCGTTCAACTTTCCGGTGATGGTGCCGCTGTGGATGTGGCCGATGGCGGTGGCCTGCGGCAACACCTTCGTGCTCAAGCCGTCCGAGCGCGACCCGTCGAGCGCGTTGCTGATCGCCGAACTTGCGCTCGAAGCGGGCCTGCCGCCGGGCGTGCTCAACGTCGTCAACGGCGACAAGGAGGCGGTCGACGCGCTGCTGACCGATCCGCGGGTCAAGGCGGTCAGCTTCGTCGGCTCGACCCCGGTGGCCGAATCGATCTACGCCACCGCCTGCGCCCATGGCAAACGGGTGCAGGCGCTGGGCGGTGCCAAGAACCACGCGGTGGTGATGCCCGACGCCGACATCGCCAACGCGGTCTCGGCACTGATGGGTGCGGCCTACGGCTCCTGCGGCGAGCGCTGCATGGCGGTGCCGCTGGTGGTGGCGGTGGGGCAGGCCGCGGCCGATGCCGTGGTCGCCGGCCTGGCGGCCGAGATCGCGAAGATGAAGGTCGGGCCCGGCACCGCGCCGCACTGCGACATGGGCCCGCTGGTGACGCGCGCGCACTTCGACAAGGTGCGCGGCTACGTCGACCAGGGCGTCGACGAAGGCGCGACCCTGGTCGTCGACGGGCGCGGCCTGAAGGTGCCGGGGCACGAGCAGGGCTACTTCCTCGGGCCCTGCCTGTTCGACCACGTGAAGCCGGGCATGCGCATCTACCAAGAGGAAATCTTCGGGCCGGTGCTGGGGGTGGTGCGGGTCGACAGCCTGAGCCAGGCGATGGCGCTGATCGACGCCCACGAGTACGGCAACGGCACCTGCATCTTCACCCGCGACGGCGAGGCGGCGCGCCACTTCACCGACCACATCGAGGTCGGCATGGTCGGCGTCAACGTGCCGCTGCCGGTGCCGGTGGCGTACCACTCGTTCGGCGGCTGGAAGCGTTCGCTGTTCGGCGACCTGCATGCCTACGGCCCCGACGCGGTGCGCTTCTACACGCGGCGCAAGGCGATCACCCAGCGCTGGCCGAGCGCAGGCGTGCGCGAAGGCGCGGTGTTCAGCTTCCCGGCCAGCCGCTGAACGGCTGGGGCTGCGGCGGCGCTCAGAACACCAGCGCACGCCAGCGCAGATCGATCGCGCGGGCCATGAACTGCACCGCGCCGCCCCGCTGGCAACCCGGCATCAGCGTGGCGGCATCGACCCCTTGCGCCTGAAGCGCGTCCGAGCAGACGAACAAACGCGCGCCCAGCTCGACCGCTTCGCGCAGGTTGTCGGCAATGGTCTTGTCCGCCTGGGCGCTGGCGCGCAGGCCCGCGGCGACCGCCGGCACCAGCAACTGCACGCTGGCCGCGCTGAAGTACAGCTCGACCGGCACGTCCATCGCGGCAGCGGCCGCCGCATGGAACAGCGGCGTGGCCAGCCGCTGCGGCTGGCTCGGGTCGGCCGCCCACAGCAAGATGGCCACGCCCGCGGCGTCGTGTTCGGTCATGCTCATGATGTGGGTGGGGTGTCGGCGGCGCCGCCGCCTTCGATCAGGTGGCCATGATGCAGCGCATCGCGCGCCATGGCTGCGGCCACCGCGTCGCCGTGCACCAGCGCGGCCGCGTCGGCGGCGAAATCGGTCAACCGCAGCCGTGCGATCCAGCCTTCGCCGTAGGGGTCGCGGTGAACCAGATC
>CALBTN010000111.1 GCA_937967345.1 uncultured Rubrivivax sp.
GCTGCGCAGCAGCGACTGCACCGCGAAGCGCCCCATCGCCAGGATCAGGCGCGGGCGGATCAGCTCGATCTGGCGCAGCAAGAACGGCTCGCAGCGAGCCAGTTCGTCGGCTTCGGGGTTGCGGTTGCGCGGCGGACGGCACTTCAGCGCGTTGGCGATGTACACCTGCTGCGCGGGCGCGGACGGCGCGCGCGTCAGCCGCAGCGCGTGCAGCATGTTGTCCAGCAACTGCCCGGCCGGGCCGACGAAGGGCTCGCCTTGCTGGTCTTCCTGCTCGCCGGGCGCCTCGCCGACGATCATCCAGTGCGCCTGCGGGTGGCCGACGCCGAACACGGCCTGGCGGCGTGTCTGGCACAGGCTGCAGGCTTCGCAGGCGGCGACCATCTCGCGCAGCGCCGGCCAGTCGGCCGCGGCGATGGCGCTGCGGCGGGCATCGCCGGCGACGTCGGCCGCGGCAGGCGGGATCGGTGGCGCGACGGCCCCGGGCGCCGCTGGGCTGGGCGGGCGCGTCGGCGCGGCGCGCGGCGGATCCGCCGGGGCCGCGGCGGTCGACGCCACCCCGGCCGTCGGCGCTATCCGGGCTGCCGGGGCCGGGGCGGCTTGCGCGGCCGATGCCGCAGCGTCGGCGCTCCACAGCCGGATGCCCATCTCGCGCAGCATCAGCCGCTGGCGTTCGCTCCACCTCATGGGCCGGCCCGCAGATCCAGGCTCATCACGATCGCGTCCTCGCGCTGCGCGCGCGCGGCCGGGTAGTAGCCGCGGCGCAGGCTCACTTCGACGAAGCCGTGGCGCCGGTACACCTGGCGCGCACGGTGATTGCTGGCGCGCACCTCGAGCCACAGCTCGAGCGCGTGCTGCTGGCGGCTGCGCGCGCGCAGCGCGTTGAGCATCACCAGCGCATGGCCGCGCCGCTGCAGCGGTGGCGCGACGGCCAGGTTCAGCAGGTGCATCTCGGCGACGCCGGGCATGGCCACGTAGTAGCCGAGCAAGCCGTCGTGGGCGTCGACCAGCAGCTCGCACAGATGGCCGCCCGCCAGCGAATCGAGGAAGTTGCCGCGCGTCCACGGGAACTCGTAGGCCGCACGCTCGATCGCCAGCACCTGCTCGAGGTCGCCGATCTGCATCGCGCGCAGCAGCGGCTGCGTTTGCGGCTGCGCGCTCATCGCCGCGCACCGGGCAGCGCGGCAACGCACAGCGCCGGTTTCATGCCGGTGCCCGGCGCAGCGCGTCGCGCTCGGCCGTGGTCAGTGCCACCTTGTCGCGCAGGTACAGCGGCAGCGCCGCCGCCGCATCGGCGCCGCCGGCGTCGCGCCAGCGCTGCTGCGCCACGCGTGCCAGCGCGGCGGCGCGGTCGAAGCCGGCGGCAGCGCGTCGCGCGCCGCCACAGTTCAGCGCGGCGCCGAACACCGCCAGCGCCGACCCGGCGACACAGCGCGGCGGCTGGCGCAGCCAGCGCGCGTGCAGCGCGTCCAGCGTCAACAGCGCCGGCGCGGCCACCACCTCCCAGCGCTGGCCAGACCAGCGGTAGCGCCCGGCGTAGACCTCGCCCATGCGCGCGTCCATCACCACGTCGATGTCGTCGCCGGGCTCACAGGCCGCGCTGCCGGGCTCGCCCCGCGCGCCCTCGGCCACGATCATCAGGCTGTCCACCGCCACCACCGGCAGCGCCGCGCCCAGCGCCAGTCCTTGCGCCACCGCGCAGGCGGTGCGCAAGCCGGTGAAGGCGCCGGGGCCGCTGCCGAAGGCGATCGCCTGCAACTGCGCCAGCGTGATGCCGCCGCGTTGCAGCAGGCTGCGGATCTGCGGCAGCAAGGTCGCCGACGCTGCTGCGCCGCCGGGCGCGTTGCACAGCAGCAGGCCGGCGTCGCACTGCAGCGCCACCGCCAGCGCTTCGGTGGACGTGTCGAAGGCGAGCAGCCGCGTGTTCACCGCGGCAGTTTAGGGCCTGGGCACGCGCGGCGCGCCGCGGCCGCGAGCGCGCGACGCCATGCGATCATCGTTGGCATGAGCCCCCAAGCTGATCGTCGGCCCACCCTGCCCGGCGCCCGCGCGCTGCTGGCGCTGCTGGTGCTGCTGCTGTGTGCCGGCGCCACGCGCGCCGCGCTGCCCGCCGAAGTGCAAGCCGCGCTGCAGCGCGCGCGCGTGCCGCCCGAGGCCGTGGCGGTGGTGCTGCAGGAGGTGGGCGCCGCGCGCAGCCTGCTCGCGCACCAGCCCGATGCGCTGTTCAACCCGGCGTCCCTGGCCAAGCTGCTGACCACGCAGGCAGCGCTGGAACTGCTCGGCCCCAGCTGGAGCTGGGCGACGCCGGTGTGGCTGCACGGCAGCGTGGCTGAAGGCGTGCTCGACGGCTCGCTGGTGATCAAGGGCAGCGGCGATCCCAAGCTGGTGCTCGAGCGCGTGTGGCTGCTGCTGCATCGGGTGCAGTTGCTGGGGGTGCGCGAGATCCGCGGCGACATCGTGCTCGACCGCAGCGCCTTTGCCGCGCCGGCCGGCGCGGCCGCCGACTTCGACGGCGACGCGACGCGGCCGTACAACGTGCAGCCCGACGCGCTGATGCTGAACTTCAAGGCGGTGAGCTACAGCTTCGTGCCGCAGCCGGCGCGTGGCGTGGCGCTGGTGCTGGCCGACCCGCCGCTGGCCGCCACCCGGGTGCAGCCGACGGTGCGGCTGGCCGCGCTGCCCTGCGACGACTGGCGCGGCGCGCTGAAGGCCGACTTCAGCGACGCGCGGCAGGTGCGCTTTGCCGGCGTGTACCCGGCGGGTTGCGGCGAGAAGGATTGGCCGGTGGCCGACGCCGAGCCGGCCAGCTACAACGCGCGGCTGATCGAGGCGCTGTGGCTTGGCATGGGCGGCAAGCTGTCGGGCCGGGTGGTCGACGGCGCCGCGCCGGCCGATGCCAAACCCAGCTTCGAGCTGAAGTCGCCGCCGCTGGCCGACGTCGTGCGCGACATCAACAAGTACAGCAACAACGTCATGGCGCAGCAGCTGTTCCTGACGCTGGCGCTGCAGCGCGACCCGGCCCAGCCGGCGACGCCGCAGGCCGCGCGCGCGGCGCTGCAGGAGTGGCTGGCTGCGCGTGCGGGCGATCTGCCGCCGGGGCTGCAACTGGACAACGGCTCGGGGTTGTCGCGCGACACGCGCGTCAGCGCGGCGCTGCTGGCGCGGCTGCTGCAGATCGGCTGGAGCAGCGCGGTGATGTCCGAGCTGATGAGTTCGCTGCCGGTCAACGGGCTGGACGGCACCCTGCGCCGCTCGCGCGCCACGCCCGGGCGCGCCCACCTGAAGACCGGCTCGCTGCGCGACGTCGCCGGCATCGCCGGTTACGTGCTGTCCGACAGCGGGCGGCGCTACGTGCTGGTGGCGCTGATCAACCACGCCAATGCCGGCGCGGCGCGCCCGGCGCTGGATGCGCTGGTGCAATGGAGCCTGCGCGACGCGGCAGGCCGCTGATTCGGTTCGGCGGCTGCGCTCACGGGGCCGCAAAGCGCCGCGAACGCGCAGTACAGGGTGACGC
>CALBTN010000112.1 GCA_937967345.1 uncultured Rubrivivax sp.
TCCGAGAGTCGAAAGTCCATCGTGGGCTCCAGTGCCAAAGCTAGTCGAACAACAACCGAGTCGGATGGGCCAGCCCATCGACGATCTGATTCAGCAGCGCGGCGCCACCCACCCCGTCGAGCACCCGGTGGTCGAGCGACAGCACCAGCGCAATTTCGCGACGCAGCGCCGGCTGGCCGCGCGCGTCGGGACGGAACAGCTCGCGCACGCTGCCCACGCCGAGGATCATCGACTGGCCGGGCACGATGATCGAGGTCATCGCGGTCAGGCCGTGCATGCCGGCATTCGACACCGTGATGGCACCACCGGCCATGTCATCGGCGCCGAGCCGCCCCGCGCGCGCACGTTCGGCCAGGGTGTTGGCCTGCCGCGCCAGGTTGACCAGGCTCAGGCGCCCGGCATCGCGAACGATGGGCACGCGCAGGCCGTGCTCCGTGTGCACGGCCACGCCGACGTCGCTGCGGTCGAGCACTAGCGTGCCCTGCGGCGTCCAGATGCGATTCAGTTCGGGCAGCGCGCGCAACGCCCAGCCCACGGCCGCGACGAAGAAATGGTTGAGCGTCAGCCGGGGCTCGGTCTCGGGGTCTTTCAGCTTGGTGCAGAGCTCGAGCAGACTCGACACCTCGGCCTCGCGCGCCAGGTAGAAGTGCGGGATGTCCTGCTTGGCGGCGGTCAGCCGCGCGGCCGTGGCCTGCTGCACGGCGGTGAATGGTTGCAGGCGGCCGGCAGTCGTACCGGGGGTCAGTGGCGCTGACAGCGGCGAGGGGGCTGCCGCCGGCGCACGGTTTGTCACCGACACCGATGTCGGGGCAGGCTCCGGCGGCGCCGCTGCCACCGGCGCCGGTGCAGGAGCGGCTGTCCGCGCCTTCAGTGCCGCCTCGACATCGCGCGCCCGCACGCGACCGCGCGGCCCCGAGCCCGTCACGTCGGCCAGCGCAAGCTGGTGGTCGCGCGCTAGGCGGCGAGCGAACGGTGTGACCGGCCGGCGCGCGGTGGCTGCAGCCACGTGGGCCGCGTCGGCCACGGCGGCTGATGCGATCGACTGCACGCCGTCGTCCCAATGCCCGACCACCACCCCGACCGGCACGGTCTGGCCCACCGCGACCAGCGGCGCGCCCATCACGCCGTCGCTTTCGGCCGCGATCTCGGTCGCCGCCTTGTCGTTCTCGACCACGAACACGCAATCGCCGGCCGAAAAGCGCGCGCCGGGCGCGAGCGTCCATTCAACCAGCGCGCCCTCGGTCATCGTCAGGCCCAGCTTGGGCATGAGCCAGTCTCTGCGCACGCCGTCAGGTCCCTTTGAACTCGGCCTGGCGCTTCTCGAGGAACGCGCGGCAGCCCTCGTGCGCATCATTGCTGTCGAGCACCAGGCCGATCATTGCCTGCTCGTGCGCCAGCGCCGCGGGCAGCGGCATCTCCAGGCCCTGGCGCAAGGTGCGCTTGAGCAGCTTCAGCACCAGCGGCGATTTCTCTGCGATGCGCGTTGCCAGCGCCAGCGTCTCGTCCAGCAGCCTGGCACGCGGCACGGTGCGGTTGCACAGCCCGAGCGCCACCGCCTCGGCGGCGCTGATCTGGTCGCCGGTGAACATCAGTTCCTTGGCGCGGCACAGCGGGATCTGGCGAATCAAGCGCTGCGTGCCGCCGGCGCCGGGAAACAGCCCGAGCGTGATCTCGGGCAGGCCGAGCTTGGCTTCCTCGGCCACCAGGCGGATGTCCAGCGCCAGCAGCAACTCGGTGCCGCCGCCGAGCGCCCAGCCGTTGATGGCGCCGAGCGTCGGCTTGTCGCAGTTGTCGAAGCGCGTGAACAAACGATGGATCACTTCTGCGAACTGCTCGTAGTGCGGCAGCCCGCGCCGGCTGTCGAGATCGGCGATGTCGCCGCCGGCCACGAAAGCCCGTTCGCCTGCGCCGGTGACGACGATGGCACGCACCGCATCGTCGGCCTCGAAGGCCGCGAGCGCGGCGTCGAGCGCATGCATGGTGGGCACGTCGATGGCGTTCAGGGTCTTCGGCCGGTTGATCGTCAGCAGGCCCACCGGGCCGCGTTTTTCGCTCAGGATGCTGTCGTTGGCCATGCGTGTCTCCTTGTTCATTCGAGGGTGCGGCGCACGGCCTTGACGATGGCCGCGGTACCGATGTTGTAGCCCTGCTCCAGCGACTTGGCGAAGGGCACCGGCATGAAGGGCGCGCCGACGCGCACCACCGGCGCATCGAGTTCGTCGAAGCCTTCGTCGGCGATCGTCGCCGCGATCTCGGCGCCGACGCCGAAGGCCTGGACCGCCTCGTGCACGATCACCGCGCGATGGGTGCGCGCCAGCGACGCGAGCACGGTGGTGCGGTCCCAGGGCTGCAGGCTGCGCAGGTCGATCACCTCGACCTCGACGCCCTCGCCGGCCAATTCCTGCGCCGCCGCCAGCGCGGTGTGCACGGTGGCGCCGTAGGTCACGAGCGTCACATCGCGGCCGGCGCGAACGGTTTTCGCTTTGCCGATCACGTCGCGCACCGAAACGTCGACCGGGCCCTTGCTGCCGTACAGGCCCTTGTGCTCGATGAAGATCACCGGGTCCGGGTCTTCGATGGCGGCGCGCAGCAGGCCATAGGCATCGGCTGGCGTGGCCGCGCACACGACCTTGAGGCCGGGCACATGCGCAAGCCAGGCTTCGAGACATTGCGAATGCTGTGGCCCGGCGCTCAAGCCCCCGCCATGCGGCGTGCGCAGCACCATCGGCACGCTGCACTGGCCACCGAACATGAAGCGCGCCTTGGCGGCCTGGTTCACGAGGGCGTCCATCGCTAGCGTGATGAAGTCCATGAACATGATCTCGACCACCGGGCGCAGGCCCGACAGCGCCGCGCCCACCGCGGCGGAGACGATGCTCGCCTCGGAGATCGGGGTGTCGAGCACGCGCTTCGGCCCGAACTCGTCGAGCAGGCCGCGCGTCGCCTTGAACGAGCCACCGGGCGCGCCGATGTCCTCGCCCATCACGATGACGCGCTGGTCGGCGGCCATGCTGTCGCGCAGTGCCTGCGCGACGCTGGCCATGTACTTCATCTCGGTCGGGCCGGCGCTCAAGATGTCGCCTCCGTGTAGACGCCGGCAAAGGCGGGTTCGAAGGCCGGCAGGCCATCGGCGCGCGCACCCGCGATCGCCGCCTCGATGCGCTGCGCGACCTCGGCGGCCGCTGCATCCAGCGCCTGGGCGGCGACGCCCGCGGCGAGCAAGGCCGCGTGCGTGCGCGCCAGCGGATCGGTCTTGACGCCCGCCTGCATCTCGTCGGCGCTGCGGTACTTCTGCGGGTCGCCTTCGAAGTGGCCGCGCACGCGGTGCGTCTTGCACTCGAGCACGCGCGGGCCGTGGCCTTCTCGGATCGCAGCCACCGCGCGTCCGGCCGCATCGGCGACCGCGAGCACATCGTTGCCGTCCACGCCTTCGTGAACGATGCCGAAGGCCGCAGCCAACGCGTCCAGCCGGGCCGCGAACTGGCGCGACGTGGGCGAGAACTCGGACCAGCCGTTGTTCTCGCACACCAGCAGCAGCGGCGACTTCCACAGCGCGGCCATGTTCAGCGTCTCGTGCAGCACGCCTTCGGCCATCGCGCCGTCGCCGAAGAAGCTGACGGCCAGGCCACCGCTGCCGAGCACCGACTGCGCGATGGCGCTGCCCAGCGCGATCGGGATGCCGGCACCGACGATGCCATTGGCCCCCAGGATGCCCAGGCTCGTATCGGCCACATGCATCGAGCCGCCACGGCCCTGGCAGACGCCGCCGGCACGGCCCATGATCTCCTTGAAGAAGCCGTCCAGCGCCAGCCCGCGCGCCAGCACATGACCGTGCCCCCGGTGCGTGGTGGCCAGCGTGTCGCCGGGTGCGAGCGCCGATGTCACGCCGGCGGCGATCGCTTCCTGGCCGACACTGAGGTGGATGAAGCCCGGCACCTCGCCGTCGGCAAACAGTTTCGTCAGTGCTGTCTCGGCCTGGCGCACCAGCAGCATCGTGCGGTACAGCGCGAACAGGCGCTCGATGTCCTTCGCGGCCGCCATGCTCAGGCGCCGCTGCCAGGCTTGCGCTTGGCCGGCCACTCGAAGGCCAGCGGCTGCTTTTTCAGGAAGCGCGCCACCGCGTCCTGGTGGTAGTCGGTCTTCATCACCATGGCCTGCGCCGCGGCCTCGAGTTCGGACAGCGTGTCCTGGTCGAGGTTGAAAGAGCGGTTGAGGATGTTCTTCGAAATGCCGATGGCCTGCGTGGCCGCGCCGTGGAAGCGCGCCGCCATCGCCAGCGCCTCGTCGAGCAGTTGGTCTTCGGGCACGACTTCGTAGACGATGCCGAGCGAGCGCGCCTCCTCGGCATCGACCTCGCGCGCCGAGAACACCAGTTCCTTCGCACGCATCAGGCCGACCACGCGCGGCAGCAGGTAGAACGCGCCGAGGTCGGGCACCAGCCCGACGCGGGTGAACACCGCGCAGAAGCGCGCGCTCGGCGTGGCCAGCACGAAGTCGCAGGCCAACGTCAGGATGAAGCCGGCGCCGAAGGCCGGGCCGTGCACCGCCGCGATCACTGGCTTTTCGAGGTTGACCAGCTCGCGGAACCAGACATGCAGGCGGCGGATGCGGTCGCGGTCGGCGAACACCGGGCGCTTCTCGGACGACAGCGACTTCAGGTCGCCCCCGGCGCAAAAGGCCTTGCCGCTGCCGGTGAGCACGACGGCGCGCACCTCAGCGGTGTCGCGGGCCTCGTACACCGCCTCTGCAATGCCCTGGCGCATTTCCAGGTCGAAGGCGTTGCGCAGCTCGGGCTTGTTCA
>CALBTN010000113.1 GCA_937967345.1 uncultured Rubrivivax sp.
CACCGATGGCGGCATGCTCGCTCGCAGCATCGTCGTGCACAGCGGCGACGAGGAAGCACCGGGCCTGGCCCACATCGCTCCCTACGCGGCGATGACCATGGCCGAGCATTTCGCCGCCCAGGGCCGCGACGTGCTGCTGGTGATCGACGACCTGACGCACCACGCGCGCGCCTATCGCGAGCTGTCGCTGCTGCTGCGCCGCCCACCCGGGCGCGAGGCGTTCCCGGGCGACATCTTCTACGTGCACGCACGGCTGCTCGAGCGCGCCGGGCAGTTCGGCAGCGAGCGCGGCAGCGGCTCGATCACCGTGCTGCCGGTGGTCGAGACCGAAGCCGAGAACCTGTCGGCCTACATCCCGACCAACCTGATCTCGATCACCGACGGCCAGATCTACCTGTCGCCGCGGTTGGTGCGCCGCAACCAGTTTCCGGCGGTGGACCTGGGCCTGTCGGTGTCGCGCGTCGGCGGCAAGGCGCAGGGCCGCGGCCTGCGCGGCGTGTCGGGCAACCTGCGCGTGACGCTGTCGCAGCTCGAGGAGCTCGAGGACTTCGCCCGCTTCGGCACGCGGCTGGACGACAGCGTGCGTGCCCGGCTGGCCCGCGCTGGCGCGGTGCGCGCGGCACTGCGCCAGGGCGAGCGCGACCCGTTGTCCACGCTGGAACAGCTGGCGGTGCTGATCGCGGCGATGGAGGGCTTGTTCGACGATCGGGCCGAAGAACAGATCGCGCCGGCCATGACGCGGCTGCGCGCGGCCGTGCTGGGCGCGCTGGCCGATGTCCAGGCGCGCATCGCCGCCGGCGGCGATCTCGGCGCGGATGAGCGTCAGCGCCTGCTGGCCGCGGCGCGCGCGGCCTTGGCCGCGCCGCCCGATGCCCCGGACCGCCCGGGCCGCGAAAGCGCCTGATGGCGCACACGCTCGAGCAACTGGCGCGCCAGGAACAGACGCTGGCCAGCATCCGCGGCATCGTGCGCACCATGAAGGCGCTGGCCGCGATCAACGCCGCGCCCTACGAGCAGGCGGCACTGGCCATCGACGGCTACCGGCAGACCATCCACGCCGGGTTTGCCGCCTTTGCCCACCGCATGGGTGGCCGGCTGCCTGCGGTGGACGCCGACGCGCAGCGCCAGGTGCTGGTGGTGTTCGGCTCCGACCACGGCTTTTGCGGCAACTACAACGAAGCGCTGGCGCGCGCCGTGCAAGGCTTCCTGGCCGGCACCGCGGCGCGCGTGCGCGTCGTGCTGTGCGTCGGTGCCAAATTGCGCGGCGTGCTTGTCGACAGCGGCATCCGCGTCGACCAGTTGCTGATGCCGCCGGCTTCGGTCGATGGCATCGGCCGCCTCGCCGGCGAACTCGTCACCCGCATCGAGCAGCTTGGCCGAGGCGCGCCCCTGACCGAGCTGGCGGCCCGCCTGGCCTACACCCGGCGCGTGGGGGATGCCGAACGCGCCCCGGCCGTGACCACGCTGTTGCCGCTGGACCCTGCGCTGCTCGAGTCACCCCGGCGCTGGCCCGGGCGCGCGCTGCCCGACTTCAGCATGGCGCCGGCCGCGATGCTGGCCGCACTGTTGCGCAGCCAGATCTTCGCCAGCGTCTTTCACGCCGCGGCCGAGGCCATGGTCACCGAGAACGCGGCGCGCCTGGCGCTGATGCAGCAAGCCGAGCAGGCGGTCGACGAGCGGCTCGAAGCGGTGCGCCGGCAGGCGTCCAGCGTGCGCCAGGATCAGGTGACCGAGGAGTTGATGGACATCGTCATCGGCCACGTGCATTGAGCCTGCCGCGCGGCCATGCGCGCGGCGCAAGGCCGCACGCCGCGGCCGCGTAGAATCGCTTACCGGGCCCGAATTCAGGTGCCCGGTTTTGTTTTGCGGACTGCCACCGGCGCCGCAGGACACCGGGCCCGGTCAAGCGCTCGCAAGTCCATTGCTGGAGCCGCCGTCCATGGAAATCTTCGACTACGACAACATCCTGCTGCTGCCGCGCAAATGCCGCGTCGATAGCCGCAGCGAGTGCGACGCCTCGGTGCAGTTCGGGCCGCGGCGCTTCAAGCTGCCGGTGGTGCCGGCCAACATGAAGACCGTGGTCGACGAGGCGATCACCGAGTACCTGGCGGCCCACGACCACTTCTACGTGATGCACCGCTTCGACGTCGACAACCTCGCCTACGCGCGCGCGATGCGCGACAAGGGGCTGTAC
>CALBTN010000114.1 GCA_937967345.1 uncultured Rubrivivax sp.
AAGTTTACTTCGATCGCTCATAACTGCAAACTTATTTAGGGGATGTTGTACTAGCTGTCCAACAGCGAGCCATCGTCAACTACTGGAACTGGCCGTCAGCATGCGTCCAGACCAGAGGGCCCAAAGGTCGGCGAAGGGCCGTTCTCCGCGGCTCCTTGTCATGCGATCGAACGCAGGTCCTTTTCACAGCTTGCGCGCGATCAGCTCCTTCATGATCTCGTTGGTGCCGCCGTAGATCTTCTGCACCCGCGCGTCGGCGTACATGCGCGCGATCGGGTACTCGTTGATGTAGCCGAAGCCGCCGAAGAACTGCAGGCATTCGTCGAGCACCCGGCACTGCTGCTCGGTGCACCACCACTTGGCCATGTAGGCGGCCTCGGCCTCGAGCTTGCCGTCGACCAGGCGCTGGATGCAGTCGTTCAGGTAGCAGCGCATGACGTGCACGCTGGTGGCCACCTCGGCCAGCTTGAAGCGCGTGTTCTGGAAGTCGAACACCGCCTGGCCGAAGGCCTTGCGCTCCTTGGTGTACTCCAGCGTCAGCTCCAGGGCGCGCTCGGCCGCCGCCACCGCGCCGGCGGCCACCAGCGTGCGCTCGAAGGGCAGCTGCGTCATCAGCTGGAAGAAGCCCTGGCCCTCGACCTCGCCGATCAGGCTGGCGGCAGGCACGCGCATGTCGTCGAAGAACAGCTCGGCCGTGTCCGAGGCCTTCATGCCCATCTTGTCGAGCAGCCGCGCGATGCGAAAGCCCGGCTGGCTCTTGCTCTCGACCGCGAACAGCGACACGCCGCGCGCGCCCTGGGCGGGGTCGGTCTTGGCGACGACGACGACCAGGCTGGCGTTGTGAGCGCCGGTGATGAAGGTCTTGGCGCCGTTGATGACGTAGTGGTCGCCGTCGCGCACCGCGCGCGTGCGGATCGCCTGCAGGTCGGAGCCGGCGCCCGGCTCGGTCATCGCGATCGCGGCCAGCCATTCGCCGCTGGCCAGCTTGGGCAGCCAGCGCTGCTTCTGCGCCTCGGTGGCGCAGTCGAGCAGGTAGTGCGAGGTGATCGCGTGCACCGACGCGGTGCCGGTGTTGACCTCGGCGCGCGCCAGTTCGTCCTGCACCACGAACTGGTGCGCCACGCTGGCGCCGGCGCCGCCGTAGGCCTCGGGCAGTTCGGGCAGCAGCAGGCCGAGCTCGCCCAGCCGGCGCCAGGCGGCGGGGTCGCTGCGGCCCTCGCTGCGCCAGCGTTCGAGCTGCGGCACCATCTGGTCGGCGATGAAGCGGCGCGCCTGCTCGCGCACCATCGCGATGTCCTCGGTCATCCAGGCGTGCTGGTGCGGGGTCGGCAACATGGGCTACCTGCCTTTCTTCGGCGCCGCCAGGAACTGCGCGACGCGGTCGTGGAAATGCTTGCTGCCGACGCAGCCGGTCTGCACGCGGCGCTCGGCCTCGAGCTGCTCGACCAGCGACGCCGACGGCGCCGCGTCGACCAGCGCCCGCGTGGCGCAGACCACCTCGGCGGGCAAGCCGGCCAGGTGCGTGGCGATGCGCAGTGCTTCGTCGGCCAGCGCGGCGTCGTCCACGCACTGCCAGATCAGGCCCTGAAGCGCGGCCTGCTCGGCGCCCAGACGCTCGCCCAGCAGCATCGCGCCCAGCGCGCGGGCGCGCCCGAACTTGCGCGGCATGAACCAGGTGGCGCCCATGTCGGGCACGATGCCCAGCTGCGTCACCTGCGGAATCAGGAAGTAGGCCGAGCGCGCGGCCAGCACCACGTCGGCCGCCAGCGCCAGGCCGACGCCGCCGCCGGCACAAGGCCCGTTGACCGCGCACACCACCGGCAGCGGCGCTTCGGCCAGCGCCTGCGTCAGCGGGTTGAACATCTCGCGCATCTCGCGCGCGATGGCCTGCGGCACACCGGCCGGGTCATGCTCGATCAGCGTTTCGAAGAGCTTCAGGTCGGCGCCGGCGCAGAAGGCGCGGCCGGCGCCGGTGAGCACGACCGCGCGCGCTCGTGCCGCCACCGCTTCGTCCAGTGCGGCGATGGTGCGCTCGCCCAGCTCGCGGCCCAGCGTGTTCAGAGCCTCGGGCCGGTTCAGCGTGATGCGCGCCACCGGGCCGAGGTGCTCGAGCCGGACCACCGTCATACCCCCGTCAGGCCGCCGGTGCACAGCAGCGTCTGGCCGCTGACGTAGTCGGCCTCGGGCAGCGTGAACAGGTAGACCGCACCTGCAGCCTCCTCGGGCGTGCCGCCGCGGCCCAGCGGGATCATCTGCTCCATCGCCGACAGCAGCCCCGGGTTGACGCCGACCTTGATGTCGCGCCCGTCGATGTTCTCGGT
>CALBTN010000115.1 GCA_937967345.1 uncultured Rubrivivax sp.
AGTGGTGGATGCGCCCGGGGCCGAGGCGCCCCTGCGCGATCTCGAAGCCGCGGCCCTCGCCCAGCAGCAGGTTGGCCGCCGGCACGCGCACGTCCTTCAGCAGCACCTCGCCGTGGCCGTGCGGCGCGTGGTCGTAGCCGAACACCGGCAGCATGCGCACGATCTCGACGCCGGGTGCGTCCAGCGGCACCAGGATCTGCGACTGCTGCGCGTGGCGTGGCGCGTCCGGGTCGGTCTTGCCCATCACGATGGCGATCTTGCAGCGCGGGTCGCCCACGCCCGAGCTCCACCATTTGCGCCCGTTGATTACGTAGTGGTCGCCGTCGCGGCGGATGCGCGTTTCGATGTTGGTGGCATCCGACGACGCCACCGCCGGCTCGGTCATCAGGAAGGCCGAGCGCATCTGGCCGGCCAGCAGCGGCTTCATCCAGCGCTCTTTTTGCTCGTCGTTGGCGTAGCGCGCCAGCACTTCCATGTTGCCGGTGTCGGGCGCCGAGCAGTTGAAGACCTCGGCGCCGAACTCGATCTTGCCCATCTCCTCGGCGCACAGCGCGTATTCCAGGTTGGTCAGGCCCGCGCCTTGGTAGGGGCTGTCCTCGGGCAACGAGTCCCCGGGCAGGAACAGGTTCCACAGCCCGGCCGCCTTGGCCTTGGCCTTCAGCGGCTCGAGCACCGCCGGCACCTGCCAGCGGTTGGCGCCGAAATCGTGCATCTGCTGCGCCCACACCGGCTCGGCCGGGTAGACGTGCTCGTTCATGAAGTCGACCACACGGCTGCGCCAGTAGGTCTGCTTGTCCGACATCGTGAAATCCATGCTGACTCCTGCGTCTGGAATGGCCGCGCCGGCGGCGGCAACGCGCGACAGTAGCAGAGGCGCCACCCGCCGGTTGTCCCCGACGCGGCAGCGCGCGCGCCGCCGGCGCCGGCCGCTATGCTCGCGCGCCGAACAACGCGAGGAGGAATGCGCAATGGCGGTGCGCCTGGGTTCGAGTGGTCTGCGCTGGGATGCGGCGAAGGCCCCACCGCCGCTGGCAGGTTTTATCGATGTGGTGCTGCGCGGCGTCGGCCAGGTGATGTTCCAGAACAATGCCTACGCGGGCCTGCTGTTCGTTGCCGGCATCTTCTACAGTGCACCGCAACTGGCCTGGGCCACGCTGGCGGGCAGCGCGATCAGCAGCGCCACGGCGGTGCTGCTCGGTGCCGAGCGCTCGCAACTGCGCGCCGGGCTGTACGGCTTCAACGGCGCGTTGGTCGCCATCGGGGTGCTGCTGTTCCTGCAGCCCGGGGCTTGGGTCTGGGTCTGCGCCGCCCTTGCCGCCGCAACATCGACCGTGGTGATGGCAGCGCTGACGAACCTGCTTGGCCGCTGGAAGATCCCGGCGCTGACCGCGCCTTTCATCTTTTGCACCCTGGCGGTGCTGTTGGCGAGGCTGCGCCTGGGCCGGCTGCAGCCCAGCGACGCGCTGCCGCCCGCGGCGCTGCCCCAGGCCGCGGCCGCCGATGGCGCGCTCAGCGCGTCGACCCTTGTCGAGGGGCTGTTCAACGGCATCGGCCAAGTCTTCTTCCAGGGCAATCTGGTCACCGGGCTGTTGTTCGTGGCCGGCTTGCTGATCGCATCGCGCAGCGCCTGCGCGGCCGGGTTGACCGGCTCGCTGGTCGGGCTGCTGGCCGCCTGGGCCATGGGTGCGGCCGAGCCGGCGCTGCGCGCCGGACTGTACGGTTTCAACAGCGTGCTCGTCGCCATCGCGCTGGCCACCGTGTTCCTGGCCGGCGATGGGGCGGCCGTGCTTTATGCACTGGCAGCCAGCGTCGTCGCGGTGCTGGTGACGGCAGCGCTGAGCGCCGCCTTCGAGCCTTTCGGCCTGCCCGCCCTGACCCTGCCGTTCGTGCTGGTGACCTGGACCTTCTTGTTCGCGGCAAACCAGTTCGCACGGCTGCGCCAGCCGCCCGAACACTGAAGCCTCGGCGGTTGCGTGCAGGCTCGAGATCAGCGGCCCGCGAACGACACCCGCTTGCGGTGCCGGACGCGCCCGCCGCGCCGCAGGTTGATGCCGCTGCTATGGTCGCACCCTACCCGTTGCGAAAGGTGCGGTCATGAGCAGCCTGTTCTCGCTGGCCGGCAAGGTGGCCGTGATCACCGGCTCGTCGCGCGGCATCGGCAGGGCCATCGCCGAACGGTTCGCCGAGCACGGCGCCAAGGTGGCCATTTCGTCGCGCAAGCTCGAAGCGTGCGAGGAAGTGGCCGCGCTGATCAACGCGCGGCACGGCAGCGGCAGCGCGATCGCGGTCGAAGCGAACATCTCGTCGAAGCCGGCGCTGCAGCGGCTGGCCGCGCAGACTGCCGCGCGGCTCGGGCCGATCGACGTGCTGGTGTGCAACGCAGCGTCGAACCCCTACTACGGACCCATGGCCGGCATCAGCGACGAACAACTTCGCAAGGTGCTGGACAACAACATCGTGTCCAACCACTGGCTGATCAGCGCGGTGGCGCCGGGCATGATCGAACGCGGCGGCGGCTCGATCATCATCGTGTCGTCGATCGGCGGCCTGCGCGGCTCGCCGCTGCTGGGCGCCTACGCCATCAGCAAGGCGGCCGACCTGCAGCTGGCACGCAACCTCGCGGTCGAGTACGGGCCGCACAACCTGCGCGTCAACTGCATCGCACCGGGCCTGGTCCGTACCGAATTCGCGCGGGCGTTGTGGGACGACCCCGAGCTGCTGGCGCAGCGCAGCGCCCGCACGCCGCTGCGGCGCATTGGCGAGGCCGACGAGATCGCCGGGGCCGCGGTGTTCCTGGCTGCGCCGGCCAGCTCGTTCGTCACCGGCCAGACGCTGGTGGTCGATGGCGGCGTCACCGCTTGAGGCGGCCCGACCCCGGCTCTGAACGCGGCCGCCGCCCTCGACGAGACCGGCAGTCCATCGCTGCCCGCCAGCGAACAGCTCGGCTCGGGCTCGTTCATCTGGCGCGCCGCGTGCTTCAACGGCCGCAGCGCGGCAGCACTGTGCTGTGCTGGCTGGCGCGGTGGCGCGGCTACCGATCGGTGCTCACCGCGGGCCAGGGCCGCCCGACCACCTTGTCGCGCAGCCGGCGCATGCCGCGCAGCCAGCGCTCGTAGTCGTTGGCCTTGCGCTGGAAGTAGCCCAGCACCTCGGCGTGCGGCAGGATCAGGAACTCTTCGCGACGCAGGCCGTCGACCACGCAGTCGGCCACACGCTCGGCCGACAGCGCGCCATCGGCGAGAAAGCTCGGCCGCCGGCCGCCATCGGCCGTGCGCAGCATCGGCGTGCGCACGCCCTGCGGGCAAAGGCAACTGACGCGGATACCGCGCTCGCCGTAGGCGATCGACAGCCACTCGGCCAGACCCACCACCGCGTGTTTGGTCACCGAGTACGGCGCCGCGTTGACCTGGCTGAGCAGCCCCGCGGCCGAAGCGGTGTGCAGCAAGTAGCCGCTGCCGCGTGCCAGCATCTGCGGCAGCACCGCACGCGCGGCATACAGCTGTGCCATCACGTTCACGTCCCAGTGGTGCTGCCAGTGCTCGTTGGGCGCGTTCTCGTCGGCGCGCACGATGACGCCGGCGTTGCTGCACATCAGGTCGACCTGGCCGAAGCGCTCGGTGGCCGAGCGCACCATGCGCCGAACCTCGGCTTCGTCGGCCACGTCAACGCCGTAGGCGATGCCGCCGATGGCTGCAGCGACTTCGCTTGCGGCGTCGAGGTTCGTATCGGCGACGACCACGCCGCGCGCGCCCGCCGCGGCAAAGCGCTCGCACAGCGCGCGGCCAATGCCCGAGGCGCCCCCGGTGACAACGGCCACCCGATCGTGCAACTCCATGTCCGACTGCCTCCACCAATGCCGGTGCGCGTGAGTATGGCAGCGCCAAGCGCACAGCAGTTCAAATCGCACCCGGAATGGACCGGGGCGGGCCAGCGCCCGCACGCGCTGCGCACCCTGCAATCGGACCGATCGGAACGGTCAGCGGTCAAAGGGCAGCCAAGGCGCCTCAGCGCACCAGGCGGTTGAGCTTCTCGGCGTCGAAGCGCTCGGTGGTGTGGGCCTCGTCGGGCACGCATTCGGCCAACGACAGCTCGCGTGCGCCGGCCGACAGCCGCTCGATCGCCTGCCACAGCAGCGCGATCTGGTGCTCCTGCGACGACGCGCTGTCGATCAGCCCCTTCATCGCCAGCGACACAGGGTCGTCGCCCTGCGTCACGCCGTAGGCCGAAAAGCCCATGCGCGCTGAAACCTCTTCGCGCTTGGCGTCGGATTTGGCCTCGATGATGCGCGCCGGAATGCCCACCGCGGTCGCACCCGGCGGCACCGGCTTGAGCAGCACCGCGTTGGAGCCCACGCGCGCGCCGTCGCCCACGGTGAAGCCGCCCAGCACCTGGGCGCCGGCACTGACCACCACACCGCGGCCCAGCGTCGGGTGGCGCTTGGTGCCCTTGTACAGCGAGGTGCCGCCCAGCGTGACGCCTTGGTAGATGGTGCAGTCGTCGCCGACCTCGGCGGTCTCGCCGATGACGATGCCCATGCCGTGGTCGATGAACACCCGCCGCCCGATGGTCGCGCCGGGGTGGATCTCGATGCCGGTGGCCATGCGCGCCAACTGCGAGGTGAACCGGCCCAGCCAGCGAAAGCCGCGCTTCCAGCAGGCGTGCGCCCAGCGGTGCATGACCAGCGCATGCAGCCCCGGATAGCAGCTCAGCACCTCCCACTTCGTGCGCGCCGCGGGGTCGCGCTCGAGGATGCAGGCGATGTCTTCACGCAGGCGGCTGAACATGGGGTGCGTTGTGGCAGGCGGGCGTAAAGTGTATGCGCCTGCGGTGTGGCCCGCCTGTGCAAAGGGACAGGCCGGCCGCACCGCGACCACCAGGAACCGATCATGACCTCCACGCCACGCCAACCCGTCTTTGTGCTCTGCCTATTCGCCGCGGCGCTGCTCGGCGGCTGCGCCGTCGCCCCGACGCGGCTGGATGCGCAATGGATCAGCCCGCAGGCCGCAGGCCAGCACGGCCTGCGTAGCGTGATGGTGATGTCGGCGGTGCGCGATTCGACCAGCCGCCGTCTGTTCGAGGACCACATGGCCGCCGCGCTGCAGGCTGCGGGCGTGACGGCGGTGCAGTCGTACAAGTTCATCCCCGCCGACGGCCCGATCGCCGAAGAGCAACTTCGCGCGATGCTCGGGCGAGCCGGCGTCAAGCACGCGATCGTCACGCGCATCATCAACGTCAGCACCGACGTGCAGGTGTCGCCAGGCATGGTGATGGGCCCGGCCTGGGGCCCGGGCTGGGGCTGGGGCGGCGGTTGGGGGTACGGCTGGGGCGGCTTCGCCGGTTACCACAACGCGATGTGGGCGATGTCGATGCCGCCGCAGGTGACGACCACGCAGAACGTGCACGCCGACACCCGCGTGTTCGATGCCGCTGACGCGGCCGTGGTGTGGTCGGCAGCGACCACCACCGCCACCGGCTCGCGCTCGATGCGCGAGCTGATCGACCAGTTCGTGCAGTTGATCGTCGCCACGCTGACCAAGGACGGCCTGATCTGAGAGGGTGTGGACGATGTTCAGTTCGCCAGTCTGGTTGCGAGCAGACGCGACTGCGTCAACCACACCCAGGCCACGCGGGCCCTGTCGCAGCGGTCTTGATGGGTGGCGAGCCGGCGATTGCGCTCGATCCAGGCATGCGTGCGTTCGACGACCCAGCGCATCGGTTGGACGACGAAGCCTGTGACGGCTTCGGCTGGCCGCAAGGGCTGCCGGGCATCGTGCCAGGTGCCGGCGCAGCGGTTGCCGGTGCGGCGCACGACCTGCACCGTGATGCCATGGGCCTTCTCGATGGCGGCTGCGCGCTGGCAGCCATGATCGTCACCGCCAGCACCATGCCCAAGGCATCGACCACGAGCTTGCGCTTGCGGGCCTTGACCTTCTTGCCCGCGTCGAACCCGGTGTTGCCGCCCTGCGCCGCCCTGCGCCGTGCTGCGCCGCCCTGCGCCGTGCTGCGCCGTGCTGCGCGTGCTTTGCGAGTCGATGGTGGCCGCGGCGGGTTCGGGCTGTCAGGAGTCAGAGCCTGTGAAGTATTCCGGCGCGTCCGAGCGGGCGTCCGAAACGGCGTCGATTTAGGCGCAAAGCACAGCCGTAGCTCGGGCTACGGCGAGCATTTGCAACGACGAGCGGCGCCGTTTCGGGCGCACGAGCGGGCGTGGCGGAATGCTTCACAGGCTCTCAGTCTTGTCCAACGAGGCATGAGCCTGGAGCCGGGCTCGCGATTCCAACGAGGGATGAGTCTGGACCGGGCCCGGGAGGGCGGTTGAGCGGCTGATGGGCAGCCGCCGGCGGCGGCGCGCCGATCATCGAATGGATGGCGATCGGCATGAACGAGGCGCAGGAGCGGCAGATGCACGGCCCGCCTTGAATCGTCCTGCGCTGCTTGGACGCGGGTCTGGGCGGTTGCGGGTCACGGCCCCGAGGGCGGTAGCGGGATGGCCGGATGTCCGGGTGCGATCAAGGCCACTCCGTCCGGACCGTCGAAGCTGAGCTCATACTCCTTCGACGAGTTGGGTTGCAGCGCCTCCATGAAAACGACACTGCTGGCACTCCTGCCCGGTTGCAGCGACCCATCGCGGCGTTTCAGCTTGAACGCCGACGGATCGAACTCGAAAGGCGCGGCGCCGCTGGTCACGCGCACGGTCAGGTTCATCGCGCCGCCCTCGCGGCGGTTGATCTTGATCACCTGGATCGTCGCACGCTGCCGCCCGGCCGCTGTCGCGGTCGGCGCGGCGGATTCGATCGCGGCGCCGCCGTCGCGCGCACCGGCCAGGTCGCTGCCCGGTTGCCGTGCCAGGTACTGCCAGAAGCCCCAGCCGATCGCGCCGATCAACGCCGCCGCCAATGCAGTGCGCACGAAGTTCTTGTACCCGCGCGCCCGCACCGGGCCGTCCCCGATTGCCGGCCGCGCCGGTGCGCGTTGCGCCTCGGCCCCGAGTGCCGCGCGCACCGCCGCCAGCGTCGATTCGAAGCCGGCGGGCAGGCCCGACTGCCCGAGGTCGGACAGGTCCGCCGCCTGCAGGCTGCGAAAGCCCAGCGGCGGTTGGACCGCATCGATCAGCACCGGCACCAGGATGCCGCGGTTGCGCGCATCGTCGGCCTCTTCGGCGACGAAGGACGAGCCAATCGAGTGCCGTGACCAGGCGACGACGACGCACCGTGCATCGGCCAGCGCCTGCCCGATGGTTTCGCGCCAAGTCGATCCGGGTGCGATGCGGCGATCCCAGAAAACCGACAAGCCGCGCGCCTCGAGCAACTGCACGAGTGCCGCGACCCGCGTCTCGTCCTCGCGTGCGTAGCTGACGAAGACATCGGCCATCGCGCTTTGCGACAAAGCGCCAGTCAGCGCTTGGGCAGCCGCCGTTTGACGACCACGTCGCCGAAGCGCAGCTGCAAGACCAGATCGTCGGTTCGATCCGGAATGCTGAAGCTCAGGTCGAAGTCGGTGGCGGAGTCGGGGGCGACCCGGATATAGGAGGCGCTCGCCGGCGCCCTTGGCACGCCGGCGGCCAGCAGCCTGAAGTTGTTGGGGTCGACGTCGATACTGGATTTCGGCTCGGCCAGGGCGCGCATCCGCAGGTTGACCTGGGTGCTCTCGCCGCCCCTGACCTGCAACGACAGCACGCTCAAGCTGCCGCCGGGAATCGGAATCGCCTCGCTCAACGTCAAGGGCATCGGTTCCTGCGCTGCGGCGGTGCCGAGGCCGCCCGCCACGGCGAGCACAGCGAAGGCGCCGAAGCGCCGGCGGGTCAGCGGCTTGTGCTCTGTCTGCGGGTGCATGGAGGCCTCTGCGGGACGCGACGTCCGAATCGTAGCGGAGCGATCCGCTGCTGCCCGGCAAGCGGCGTCGCGCGAAGCCGCGGTGTGGCGCCACCTGGCCGGGAGGCTGGCCTGCATGCCGGCGACCTGAACGCCCATCGCCTGGATCTGCCGCTCGCTCAGGCTCGCGCTGGCCGCGACGACTTGGCGCCCGTGGTTGTCCTCGATCGACCAGCGCAAGGCCGCAGCTTGCCGCTGGCGATGCAGCTTTCGCGCGCCAGCACTTCGCGGCGCACCGCTTGCGGCACCCTCGGCCCGATTGCTTCAAGCCGCAGCATGTCGCCCTTGACGCCGCTCCAGGTGCTGGCGCTCTTGCTGCTGCCGTCGGGCAGCGCGCACGAGCGATGTCGTGCGCGCCCAAATGGTGCGTGACGGCGGCGAGCTGTGCGTCCGGCGCAAGGCTGCGCATGTTCGCGGCCGACCCGCAGGGCATGGTGCGCAAGCCCTCCGCGATGAACGTACTCGGCAGCCCGGCCAACGGCCGCTTCGCACCGAGAGCCGCGGTGCATCCGCATGCGATCGAACCACCGCAGGCATGCCACTCTGGGCGGCCAACGCCTGGCTGGCCCACAGCGCCGGCCAGCGTGGGCGAAGCGCTCGCCTTAGGGCAACGGCAGGCCTACCCGTCTTCTGCCGGCGCCAAGGCTGGCGCCGAACCGGGCGCGTCGCCGCGCACCACGCTGCGGCGCCGCGCCTGCCAGCGCTGCAGCCCGGCGCCGGCCACCATCGCCGGGACGAACCACAACGCCTCGGCGTTGGCCAGCCCGAACGACGCGATGGCCGGGCCGGGACAGTAACCGGCAAGGCCCCAGCCGAGCCCGAAGATCGCCGCACCCGCCACCAGCCGCGCGTCGATGGAACGCAGCGCACTGAGCCGGAAGCGCTCGGCCAGGCGCGGCGCCGGACGACGCAGCACGAAGCGAAAGCCGATGGCGGTCACCATCAGCGCACCGGCCATGACGAAGGCCAGGCTGGGATCCCAAGCCCCTGCAAGGTCGAGAAAGCCCAGCACCTTGCGCGGATCGACCATCTGCGACACACCCAGGCCCAGGCCGAAGATCACGCCGCACGACAAGCTGGCGGCGACGCGGCCCAGGCCGGCGCGGCCCGTGGCGCGAGAGTCTGCGCTCATCGTCAGGCCAGCCCCAGCAGGTGGCGCACCACATAGGTGGTGGCTGCGGCGCTCGCCATGAACACCGCGGTGGCCGCCAGCGAGCGCGGCGCCAGACGCGCCAGCCCGCACACGCCATGGCCGCTGGTGCAGCCGCCGCCCAGCGATGTGCCGTAGCCCGCCAGCAAGCCGGCCAGCAGCAGCAGCGACAGCGGAAAACCCTGGCGCGGAAGCGGCAGCGGCAGCGGCAGCGGCAGCGACAGCGCCGGCCCCAGCAGCGCCCATGCCGCGGCACCGAGCGCGAGCCCGAACAGGAAGGCCCAGCGCCAGGCGCGCTCACCGGCGGGCGCAAACCACAGGCCGCCGGCAATGCCGCTGATGCCGGCCACGCGGCCGTTGGCCCACAGCAGCAGCACCGCGGCCGCGCCAATCAGCGCGCCACCGGCAAGCGCCGGCCACGGGGTGAAGGTACTCATCTCGAAGCGCTCCGTAAGTTCTCGGGCAGCAGCCTGGACCGCGGTTCAGCGCGGTTCAGCGCGGTTCAGCGCGGTTCAGCGCGGCTCAGCGCGGCTCAGCGCGGTTCAGCGCGCATCGAGCGCGGTCTCGATCGCCGCGTGCAGGGCCGCGGCGTCAGGTGCGACGCGGCTGCCGAAGGCCGCCACCGGCTGGCCTTGGCGATCGACCAGGTACTTGTGAAAGTTCCACGCCGGCGGCTTGCCGGTGGCCTGCGCCAGCGCCGCGAACAGCGCATTGGCCTGCGCGCCCTTGACCGGCGTCTTGGCGAACATCGGGAACTTCACGCCGTAGGTGTTGAAGCACAGCTCGGCGATCTGCTCGCGGCTGCCCGGCTCCTGCGCGAAGTCGTTCGAGGGAAAGCCCAGCACCACCAGGCCGCGCGCCGCGTACTTGGCATGAAGCGCTTCCAGCCCCTCGTACTGCGGCGTGAAACCGCAGTAGCTGGCGGTGTTGACCACCAGCAGTACCTTGCCGGCGTACTGGCACAGCGATTGCGGCTTGTCGTCTTGCAGCCGGTCGAAGCTGTGCTGCAGCAGCGGCGGACAGCCTGGCGCCGTCTGCGCCAGCACCGGCGCAGCCAGCACCAGCAGCAGCAAGGTCACGAGGGTACGGGTCATCGGCGGCTCCGGGCTCGCCCCTTCGGGCGGGGCGGCGATCATGGCGCAATCGGCCGTGCCGCGCTGGCGCCGCGCGCACCGACCCGTACGCGGGCAAGGCCGTGCGGCGTTGCGGTAACCGCGGCCCGCAGCGCCAGCGCTTCGCGCCGTGGTCCCTGACGCCATCGTCCAGAATGGCGGCCTTGCCCGCTGCAGCCGAGGACCCCACCCCCATGAAGACGCGCATCACCGAACTGTTCGGCATCGAGCACCCGATCATCCAGGGCGGCATGCACTACGTCGGCTTCGCCGAGCTTGCCGCCGCGGTGTCCAACGCCGGCGGCCTGGGCATCATCACCGGGCTGACGCAAAAGACGCCGGCCGATCTGGCCAACGAGATCCGCCGCTGCCGCGAAATGACCGACAAGCCCTTCGGCGTCAACCTGACCTTTCTGCCGGTGCTGAAAGCACCCGACTACCCGGGTTACGTCAAGGCCATCGTCGACGGCGGCGTGAAGATCGTCGAGACCGCCGGCAACAACCCGCAGAAGTGGCTGCCCGGGCTGCACGAGGCCGGCGTCAAGGTGATCCACAAGTGCACCTCGGTGCGCCACAGCCTGAAGGCCGAGGCCATCGGCTGCGACGCGGTCAGCGTCGACGGATTCGAATGCGGCGGCCACCCCGGCGAGGACGACATCCCCAACTTCATCCTGCTGCCGCGCGCCGCCGAAGAGCTGAAGATTCCCTTCGTCGCCTCGGGTGGCATGGCCGACGGGCGCAGCCTGGTGGCGGCGCTGGCGCTGGGCGCCGAGGGCATGAACATGGGCACGCGCTTCATGGCCACCAAGGAAGCGCCGATCCACGACAACGTCAAGCAAGCACTCGTCGCCGCCAGCGAACTGGACACGCGGCTGGTGATGCGCCCGCTGCGCAACACCGAGCGCGTGCTGCGCAACGCCGCCACCGACGCGCTGCTGGAAAAAGAGCGCACGCTCGGCGCCAGCCTGAAGTTCGAGGACATCATCGAACAGGTGGCCGGCGTGTACCCGAAGATCATGAAAGACGGCGCGATGGACGCCGGCGTGTGGTCGTGCGGCATGGTCGCCGGGCTGATCCGCGACGTGCCGACGGTCAAGGAGCTGATCGATCGCATCATGGCCGAGGCCGATGCGATCATCCATCAGCGCCTGGCGGGCATCGCCGCACGCTGAGCACCCACCCGAGCGCGCCGCCGGGCACGCACCCGACAACCGACCCATTCCCCGAGCACCCTGATGAACCAAGCTGCCACGACTTCGGCTGGCGCCGCCTTCAGACTGCCGCGCCTGGTTGTGCCGCGGCCCGGCATCGACCTGCGCAAGTGGGCGGTGGTGGCCTGCGACCAGTACACCGCCGAACCCGAGTACTGGCAACGGCTGCAAGACGAGATCGGCGATGCGCCATCGACGCTGCATCTGATCCTTCCCGAGGCCTACCTGGGCGCGGCCGATGTCGGCCAGCGCATCAAGCGCATCCAGCACACGATGCGCCGCTACCTGGCCGACGGCCTGCTCGTCGAGCACCACGGCGCGGTGCTGGTCGAGCGGCGCACCGGCGCGCACACGCGGCGCGGGCTGATGCTCGAGCTGGACCTCGAGCACTATGACTTCAGCGCCAGCTCCACCAGCCTGATCCGGCCGACCGAAGGCACCATCGTCGAGCGGCTGGCGCCGCGCATCGAAGTGCGGCGCGACGCGGAACTGGAGCTGCCGCACGTGCTGGTGCTGATCGACGATCCGCAGCACAGCGTGATCGAGCCGATCGCCGCCGCGCGCGCCGGGTTGACGCCGCTGTACGACACCGAGCTGATCGCCGGCGGCGGCCACCTCAGCGGCTTTGCGCTGGCCGCGGCGCAGTCCGATCAGGTGCAGCGCGCGCTGCAGGCCCTGATCGAGCCGCGGGCCTTCGCCGCGCGCCACGGCGTGCCGCCGGATACCGCGGCGATGCTGTTCGCGGTCGGCGACGGCAACCATTCGCTGGCCACCGCCAAGGCGATCTGGCAGCAAACGCGCGAAGCGCTCGGCCCCACGCACCCGAGCCGGCATGCGCTGGTCGAGGTGGTCAACATCCACGACCCGGCGCTGGTGTTCGAGCCGATCCACCGCCTGCTGTTCGGCGTGCGCGCCGATGTGCACGCGGCGCTGGCCGAGCGCTTCGGCGCGCAGTTGCGGTTGGCCGAGGTGGCCGACGCCGCGGCGATGCGCCAGCGCGTCGGCGCCGCGGCTGCGCCGGTGCAGGCCTTCGGCATCGTCGGCCCGGGTGCACGCTTCGCGGTCGCCGAGCTTCGCGATGCGCCCGAGCCGCTGCCGGTGGGCACGCTGCAGGCCTTCGTTGACGCCTTCATCGCGCGCGGCGGCGCGTCACAGGTCGATTACGTCCACGGCGACGACGTGCTGCAGCGCCTGG
Organism: uncultured Rubrivivax sp.; assembly: GCA_937967345.1. Classification (GTDB taxonomy): domain Bacteria; phylum Pseudomonadota; class Gammaproteobacteria; order Burkholderiales; family Burkholderiaceae_C; genus Rubrivivax. The sequence continues at coordinate 12,537 of CALBTN010000115.1, forward strand.
GCCAACAGCCCGGGCATGTCGGCCTGCACCTGGCCACCGTGCCCAAGAGCGAGTTGCTGCACCGCGTGCTGCTCGACGGCCCGCTGCCGCGCAAGACCTTCTCGATGGGCGAAGCGCATGACAAGCGCTTTTACTTCGAGGCGCGCCGCATCCGCGAGACGGCGGCCTGATCACCCCTGCACGATCAAGCGTCGAACGATCGCCGCCTGCTCGCGGCGCAAAGCGGCCGCAGGCCGCTTTGCGCCGGGACTCGTCACTGCATCTCGATCTGCGAATGCACCTTGGCCTGACAGCCGGCTACACCGCCGTTTGCCCGGTGGCCTGCCGGGTCACCGGGTGCGAGCTGGACAGCCCGCCGTCGGCCACCAGCGCCTGGCCGTTGACGTAGCTGGACTGCGCCGACGCCAGGAACAGCGCGGCCTGCGCCAGTTCGTCGGGCTGCGCCGCGCGGCGCAGCGGGTTCAGCCGGCCCAGCTTGTGCGTCACGCCCTTGTCCCTGGCATGGTCGAACACCGGCCGCGTCATGCCGGTTTCGGTCAGGCCCGGGCACAGCGCGTTGACGCGCACGCCGGTGTCGCACAGCTGCTGCGCCGACACCATCACCAGGTTGATGACGCCGGCCTTGGACGCCGAGTAGGCCGGCCCGCCCGCGCCCGAGCGCAGCCCCGCCACCGACGCGGTGCAGATGATCGACCCCCCCTGCCCGGCCGCTGCCATCGCCTGGCCGGCATGTTTGACCATCAGCCACGGGCCGATCAGGTTGACGCGCAGCACCTCGGCAAACTCCTCGGGCGTCAGCTCGAAGATGCCGGCCATGCCGCCGGACACGCCGGCGTTGGCAAAGGCGACGTCGAGCCGGCCGTGGTCCGCCAGCGCGGTGCCCACCAGCCGCGCGACATCGGCCTCGGCGCCGGCGTCGATGCGCAGCGCGGTGGCCGCGGCGCCTACTTGGCGCGCCCGCTCGGCGGTGTCGTGCACCGCCTCGGATCGGTCGCCCAGCACCAGCGTGGCGCCTTCGGCGGCGAACAACAAGGCCGACGCGCGGCCGATGCCCGAGCCGGCGCCGGTGATGATCGCGACCTTGCCTTCGAGTACCTTGTCCACTTGCGGCTCCTGCTCAAGCGTGCACCGGCGGCAACGGCCGCGCTGGCTATGATCGAACCATGATGCCACCGGCCGAGGACATCGCACGGGCACGCGGCTGGATCGACGCCGCCAGGCGCATCGTGGTGCTCAGCGGCGCCGGCATCTCCACCGACTCGGGCATCGCCGATTTCCGTGGCCCGCAGGGGTTGTGGACGCGCAACCCGGCGGCCGAGAAGCTGTCGACGATCCAGCACTACCTGGCCGACCCTGCCGTGCGGCGCGCGGCGTGGCAGGCCCGGCTCGACCACAGCGTGTGGCAGGCGCAGCCGAACCGCGGCCACCTCGCGCTGGTGGCGCTGGAGCGGCGCGGCAAGCTGCATGCGCTGGTCACGCAGAACATCGACGAGCTGCACCAACGCGCCGGCAACTCGGCCGACCTCGTGATCGAGGTGCACGGCACGCTGCGCCGCTGCGTGTGCTGGCACTGCGGCTGGCGCGGCCCGATGCCACAGGTGCTGCAGCGGGTGCGCGACGGCGAGGCCGACCCGCCATGCCTGCAGTGCGGCGGCGTGCTCAAGAGCGACACCATCTCCTTCGGCCAGCCGCTGCAGCCCGAGGTCATCGAACGCGCGATGCAGCTTGCCGGCGAAGCCGACCTGATGCTCGCGGTGGGCTCCACGCTGCAGGTCTGGCCGGTGGCCGGCAGCGTGCAGGTCGCGCACCGCGCCGGCGCGCGCGTGCTGATCATGAACGACCAGCCGACGCCGCTGGACGGCCTGGCCGCGCTGCTGCTGCGCGGGCCGATCGGCGAGCTGCTGCCGGCGGTATGCCGCGCCTGAACTCGCACCTGAACTCGCACCTGAACTCGCACCTGGGGCCGCGCGCGTCGCTGGCGCGCGCCCGCGCGCTATAGTGCCGGCCCGCGCCGTGGCGTGCCGGCTCGGCACCGCCACTTCCCCCGACCGCCGCGCCCGCCGCCGCACATGCGCGCGAACGACACACTCGCCTTGGACTACGCCGAACAGCAACGCCACCCGGGCAGGCACCTGGCCGGCCTGGCGGTGGTGGTGGCGCTGCACGTGGCACTGGGTGCATTGCTGGTGTGGGGGCTGTCACGCCGGGTCGTGGAGGTCGTGAATTCGCCGGTCGAGGCGACGATCATCGAGGAGGCCAAGCCGCCCCCGCCGCCGCCACCGCCGCGGCTGCCGCCCCCGCCGCCACGCACCGCACCGCCGCCACCGGCCTTCGTGCCGCCGCCCGAGGTGCAGGTCGCGCCGCCGCCGACACCGGCCCCGGTGATCACCACGACCCCGGTCGCGCCACCGCCGTCGCCGCCGGTGCGCATCGAGCCGGCCGCGCCCGCGGTGGTGGCGCCGCCCGCGCCGCCGGTCCCCGCGGCACCGCCGGCAGCACCGGTGCGCACCGCACCCAGGCTGAACTTCAACGCCTGCGCCAAGCCCGAGTACACGCCCGCGACCCGGCGCGCCGACGCGCAAGGCTCGGTGATCGTGCTCTATACGATGGACACCAGCGGCCACATCAGCGAGGCCCGCATCGACAGGTCCAGCGGCCCCACGCGCGAACACAAGATGCTCGACCGCATGACGCTCGACGCGGTCAAGGCCTGCAAGGGCGTGCCTGGCACGGTCGACGGCAAACCCGAGAAACTTACCGGGCGCATCGAGTACGTCTGGAAGCTGACCGATTGAAACCTGATTGAAATCTGGATGAAACCTGCACAACCCATGTCCGTTGCCGAAGCCATCCCAGCGGCGCGATCCGCCCGACACGCGCGGCGCGCCTGCGGCGCCGTGCTGCTGCTGTCGATCGGGCTGCCGGCGCGCGCGCTGGCGCAGGCCGCAGCCGACGCCGGCGCGGTGCTGCACACCGAGGTCGTCGCCAACCCCTACGGCCTGGCCGCGCTGTGGGCGCAAGGCGACTGGGTGTCCCGCGCCACGCTGCTGGTGATGGTGATCATGAGCATCGGCAGCTGGTACATCATCGTCACCAAGGTGTTCGAGCAGCGCCGGCTGATGACCAGCGCCGAGGCCGCGGCCAGGAGCTTCTGGAGCGCCGGCTCGGTCAACGACGGCATCGCCACGCTCGATCCAGGCAGTGCCTTTCGCTTCATGGCCGAAAGCGGTGTCAAGGCCAGCGAACACCACGAAGGCACGCTGGTCGAGCAGATCGACAAGCACACCTGGATCTCGATGAGCGTGCAGCGCGCCGTCGACAACATCCACAGCCGCTTGCAGGACGGCCTGGCCTTCCTGGCCACCGTGGGCTCGACCGCGCCCTTCGTCGGCCTGTTCGGCACGGTGTGGGGCATCTACCACGCGCTCACCGCAATCGGCATCAGCGGCCAGGCCAGCATCGACAAGGTGGCCGGCCCGGTGGGCGAGGCGCTGATCATGACCGCCTTCGGCCTGGCGGTCGCGGTGCCGGCGGTGATGGGCTACAACTGGCTGATCCGGCGCAACAAGCTGGCGATGGAGCGGGTGCGCGCGTTCGGCGGCGACCTGCACAACGTGTTGCTGGCGGGCAAGCGAAACTGACGGCCCGCGCCCACCGGCACGAAGGAACACACCCCGATGGCGCTGCAGCGGGCCCCGGCCGAGGCCGATGGCGACGACGAGATGAACGCCACCATCAACAC
>CALBTN010000116.1 GCA_937967345.1 uncultured Rubrivivax sp.
GCTCGATGAGCCGCAGCGACCGCATCGCCAAGTACAACCAGCTGCTGCGCATCGAAGAAGACCTGGGCGACGTCGCCGTCTATCCGGGCCGCGCCGCCTTGTACAACCTGCGCGGCGTGCTGTGAACCCGAACCGGCGCCGGCTGTGCGCACGCGCGCTGGGCGCGCCGCTGGCGGCCGCGCTGGGACTGACGCTGGCCGCCTGCGCGGCATCGCCGCCGCGTCCGGCGCACAGCCAGCTCAGCTACGCGCGCACCTTCGACCTCGTCCTGGCCGCGATGGTCGACCTGAAGATGGACATCCCGACGCAGGACCGGCGTCACGGTCGCATCGTCGGCCGGCTCGGCGCCGACACGGTCAGCGCGGACTTGCAGCTGCACGTCGACGGCACGATCCGGGTCGACTTCGCGCAGCAAGGCGACGCCGACCCGGCGCTGCTGCAGCGCGTGATCGAGACCTACAACGCGCGCCTGAGCGCCTCGGCGCATCTGCTGTCGCGTCCGCCGCAGTGACTTCAGTCCCTGCACCCTGCGCGGCAGCCGCCGCACCGTCCGCGCCCACGCCGCGGGCCATCGGCGTGGTGCCGCGATGCGCTACCTGACGCTGCTGCTGGTGGCGCTGCTGGCACTGGTGCAGGCCGAGCTGTGGGCCGGCAAGGGCGGGCGCAGCCACGTGGTGCAGCTGCAATCGCAACTGCAGGCGCAGCAACAGGCCAACGATGCGGCGCGGCAGCGCAACGAGCGGCTCGCGGCCGAGGTCAGCGACCTGAAGGAAGGGCTGGAGATGGTCGAGGAAAAGGCCCGCAGCGAACTGGGCATGGTCAAGCCCGACGAGGTGCTGGTGCAACTGCGCGCGCGCCGCCCCTGAACCGGGCCCGCGCACCCGACGCCGCCGCCCGACCGCGATGGACCGCCTGCTGCAGTTGGCGCAGCCGCTGCTCGCCCCGCTCATGCACCTTTGGGGCAGCCCGGTCACCGGGCTCGAGTTGCTGGCGGTGGTGCTGTCGCTGGTGATGGTGGTGTGCAACGTGCGCGTCAACGCCACGGCCTGGCCGCTGGCGATCAGCGCGTCGCTGCTGTACTTCGTGCTGTTCTGGGATCACCGGCTGTACGGCGAGGCCAGCCTGCAGCTGTTCTTCGTCGCCGTGGCGTCGTGGGGCTGGTGGCAATGGCTGCGCGGCCACACCGCCGACGGCGCCGCGCTGCGCGTGCGCTGGCTGCCGCGCCGCGCACGCTGGCGGCTGCTGGCCGCGATCGTGCTCGCGTGGCCGCTGCTGGGCAGCGTGCTGCACCACGCCACCGACAGCGACGTGCCGTGGTGGGACGCGCTGCCCACCACCGCCAGCCTGGCCGGACAGTGGCTGCTCGGGCGCAAGTACGTCGAGAACTGGCCGACCTGGGCCGCGGTCAACGCGGTGTCGGTCGGCCTGTTCGCCTGGAAGGGGCTGTGGCTGACCGTGCTGCTGTACGCGCTGTTCCTGCTGATGTCGCTGTGGGGCTGGCGCGCCTGGGCGCGGCTGGCCGCAGCGCGGGCGGCGCGATGATCGTCGCCATCCTCGGCGCCGAGAGCACCGGCAAGAGCACGCTGGCGCGCTCGCTTTGCGCCGCGCTGGCCGGCGAAGGCCATCGCGTCGCGCTGGTCGGCGAGGTGCTGCGCGAATTCTGCGATGCGCACCAGCGCACACCACGCCAGGACGAGCAGGCCGCGATCGCCGCCGAGCAGACGCGTCGCATCGACGCGGCCGCTCGCACGCACGACATCGTGGTGGCCGACACCACCGCGTTGCAGATCGCGGTGTACAGCGAGATCGTGTTCGGCGATCGCAGCCTGTACGCCATGGCGCTGCGCGCGCAGGCGCGCTGCGAGCACACGCTGCTGTGCGCGCTGGACCTGCCGTGGGTGGCCGATGGCCTGCAGCGCGACGGGCCGCACGTGCGCGAGCCGGTCGATGCGCTGCTGCGTGGCGCGCTGCGCCGGCACCCGCCGGGCTTCGCGGTGGTGACCGGCCAGGGGGCGGCCCGCAGCGCCGCGGCGCGGGCGGCGCTGCGGCCCGCTGCCGCTGTGGCCGTGTCCGCTTCGACGCGCTGGCAAGCGGTGTGCGAGCGCTGCGGCGACCCGCAATGCGACAAGCACCTGCTGTCGCACGGCTGAAAGCGCGCCGCGGCCACGCTCGAGGGTTCGTGCCGCACCTGCCGCCGCGGCGCGGCACGGCGCTACTGCAGCGCGCCCGGCGCGTCGGGCAGGTCGCGCTGCGGCGTGAACAGCCCGCCGACATCCACCGCATCGAAGCGGTACTGCTGGCCGCAGAACTCGCAGCCGACCTCGACCTCGCCGCGCTCGGCGACGATGCCGCGCACCTCGTCGGGCCCGAGCGCGCGCAGCATGTCGCGCACCCGCTCGCGGGCGCAGCTGCAGGCAAAGCGCGGCCGCGGCAGGCGCTCGCGCTGCACGCGCTCCTGCCAGAACAGCCGGTGCAACACCGTATCGGGATCGAGCGCGAGCAGCTCGCCGCGCGTGAGCGTGGCCATCAGATGGGCGATGCGGTTGAAGTCCTCGTCGGCCGCAGCGTCGGGGTCGGTCCAGGTGGCGGCGCGTGCAGCCCCTTGCAGCGGCAGCCGCTGGATCATCAACCCGGCCGCCACCTGCGCATCGGCCGCCAGCAGCACCCGGGTGTGCAGCTGCTCGGACTGCAGCATGTAGTGCTCGAGCATCCTCGCCAGCGACGCCAGCGGCTGGCCGCGCTCGCTGCGCAACGGCACCACGCCCTGGTACGGCTGCTGCCCGGGGCGGCTGCGGCCCGGGTCCAGCGTGATCGAGCAGCGGCCGGCGCCGTGCTGGTCAAGCAAGGCGTGCAGCGCGGCGTCATCCGCGACCGTGCCCTGCACCGTGGCGGTGGCGCGAAAGCTGGCGCCGTCGCGCACCTCGGCCACCGCCAGCTTGACCGGCCCGTCGCCATGCAGCTGCAGCAGCAGGCTGCCATCGAACTTGACGTTCGAGCGCAGCAGCACGCTGGCCGCCACCATCTCGCCCAGCAGTTCGAGCACGGGCCGCGCGTAGGGCTGCGCGGCGCGGCGCGACAGCATCTCGCGCCAGGCTTCGTCCAGCCGCACCAGCCTGCCGTGCACCGGCACGCCGTCGAAGTGAAAGCGCAGCAACTCGTCCATCCGGGTGCGAACCCTGTGCCGCGCTAGCCGATGCGCTTCAGGCCGTCGCGGTGGCGCGCGGCCTTGTCCACGTAACCCAGCGCAATGGTCTTCAGCATCTCGAACTGCTGCGCCGACAGCGTCCGCACCGCCTTGGCCGGCGCGCCGACGATCAGCGAGCCGTCGGCGAACTCCTTGCCCTCGGTGACCAGCGCGCCAGCGCCGACGATGCAGCGCCGGCCGATGCGCGCACCGTTGAGCACCACCGCCTGGATGCCCACCAGGCTGCCGTCGCCGATGCTGCAGCCATGCAGCATGGCCTGATGGCCGACGCTGACGCCCTCGCCCAGCGTCAGCGGCACGCCGGGGTCGGCGTGCAGCACGCTGCCGTCCTGCACGTTGGTGTTGCGCCCGAGCGTGATCCACTCGCTGTCGCCGCGCAGCACCGCGCCGTACCAGACGCTGACAGCGTCGGCCAGGCGCACACGGCCGATCACGCAGGCGCTGTCGGCCACCCATGCGGTGGCGGCCACTTCCGGAACCCAATCGTCAAGCTGGTAGATGGCCATCGGCAGTCCTCGTACGCTCGCCCGCCATTCTCGCCGCTGCGCCTCGGCCCGCGGGCACAGCCGCCGCGATGACCTTGCGCGGCGCCGCAGCGCCGGCGCCGGCCCAACCGCCGCTTTGCAGCGCCCAGCCCTCGGTGGCGCTGTCCGGCTCGTGCAGCAGCACACGGGTCGCGGTGAGCGCGCCGGCCGCGCAGCGCTGCAGCAGCCGCTCGACCGCGGCCTCGTCCAGCGCCAACGCAAAACGCTGCCAGCTGCGATTGACGCACTCGCCGGCCCAGGCGTCCTCGAGCGCGTGGCGCAGTTGCAGCGCGTCGGCGTCCTGCCCGGCTTCGAGCCGGCGCGGCAGCAAGGCGCTGAGCAAGCGATGAAAGGCCACGCGGGACGTTTCGCCCGGCAGCAGCGCGGCCAGCGCGCGCAGCCGGCGCGTGCCGTCGGGCCGCGCCAGCTCGCGTGTGATCAGCGCCTGCAGCCCTTGCACCGGGTTCAACAGCCGCAGCCGGTTCGGCGGCAGCACGTGCAGCGGCACCGCGGCGGCCTGGGCATGGGGCAGCGGCGTGACGAAGGAGATCAGCGTGGCCAGGCGCCGCCACGCGGCGGCGTCGAGGCCGTCAACGCTGCCGCCGCCGGCCTCGGCCTGCCGCGCGCGCTGCAGCGCCTGGTCCCAGCGCAACCCGCCCTTCGCGCGGTTGACCTGCGCGCTCAGCATCGCCAGGTTGCCCGCCGCATAGGCCGCGGCGTCGCACACCCGGTCGACCGACTGTTCGGTGGGCAGCAGCGGCACGCGGGTGATCGGGCAGTGCAGCACCTCGATCTGCCCCAGGTAGTGCGGCGTGACGTCGGCCAGCTCGAAGGCGCGCCCGCGCAGCCAGGCGTGCAGCCGCAACGCCAGCCACAGCCGCACGCGCCGCGGCGCCGTGCGGGTGCGTGCACCGAAGCAGGCGTGGCCGGCACGCCAGCCGCGCAGCAGCGCATTGCCGTGCTGGCAGTGCGCGGCCGGCGGCGGCAGGCCGTGGCGGGCGTGGTCCCAGCCCAGATCGAAGCCGATCTGCGGCTCGGTGCGTGCTGCGGCAAAGTCGAGAAGGATCTGCGCCATGGTGCTCTTTCGCTTCAGCGCGGCCGGGCCCCGCGCCCACCGCATGGCGGCAGTGTCCGATGCCAAAGGCTCATGGCGTGAGCCTGCGGAGGCTATCATCGGCGGCGATGGACCGCACCGAACGCTTCTACAAGATCGAGCTGATGATCCGCAGCCGCGGCCAGGTCAGCTTCGAGGCGCTGCGCGCCGAGCTGGAGGTCTCGCGCGCCACGCTCAAGCGCGACTTGCAGTACCTGCGCGAGCGGCTCGACGCGCCGATCGTCTACGACCGCGCGGACAACGCCTACCGCTTTGGCGGCGACGCGCGCGCCGCAGCGCACCAGCTGCCGGGGCTGTGGTTCAGCGACAAGGAGATCCACGCGCTGCTGACGATGCACCAGCTGATCCAGGGCCTGGGGGCCGAGGGCGTGCTCGGCCGCCACCTGCAGCCGCTGCTGGACAAGCTGCACGCGATGCTCGGCGCCAACGACATCGCCGCGCGCGAGCTGATGCAGCGCGTGCACATCGTCGCCGCCGCGCGCCGCCCGGTGCACGCGCGCCATTTCGAGGTGGTCGGCAGCGCGCTGCTCGAGCGCCGCCGCGTCGAGCTGCTGTACTACACGCGCGGTCGCGCCAGCGAGAGCCGTCGGGTCGTCTCGCCGCAGCGGCTGACGCACTACCGCAACACCTGGTACCTGGACGCCTGGTGCCACCGCAGCGACGCCTTGCGCCGCTTCGCGCTCGATGCGGTACGCGAGGCCACCGCGTTGGCCGAGCGCGCCAAGGAAGTCGCCCCGGGCGCGGTCAGGGCACAGCTCGACAGCGGCTACGGCGTGTTCTCGGGCCGGCGGCTGCAGTGGGCCGTGCTGCGTTTCAGCGCCGAGGCGGCGCTGTGGGTGGCCGCCGAGCAGTGGCACGCGCGTCAGCGCACGAAGTGGCTGGACGACGGCAGCCTGCAGCTGAGCGTGCCCTATGCCGATGCGACCGAACTCAGCATGGACATCCTGCGCCACGGCGACCAGGTGCAGGTGCTGGCGCCGCCCGAGCTCGCCGCCCAGGTGGCCAGCCGCCTGCGCCGCGCCGCCCGGCAGTACGACGAGCCGGCCTGAAGCCGCTGCCGCCGATCAGCAATGCAGCCGCTGCGGCTCGTCGCGGATCAAGCGGCGCGCGCAGTTCAGCGCATACCGCACCGCCTCGCGCGGGCACGGCCAGCGGTGGCCGCCGGCCACGCTGTCGTCGCGATAGGCCTCGCGCGGGGCGCCGCCGGTGCCGCGCACGCGGTTGACCACCAGCGCAGCGATGTAGCCCTGGCCGTGCGGCGCTTCCAGCGCGCCGGCGTAGATGCGGTAGTCGCCTTCCGGGCGTTCGTCGAAGATCACGGTGCTTGCTCCCAGTGGCGCGGCTCGCCGCCTTTGCAGCAATGATCCGCACGGCGCCGTGCACTGTGAATCCGCCAAAAGGGGGAAACTCGCGACCCGCCGCGGCGCACTGAACGCCGGTGTGCGCTTCGGATGCGGTGGACCGCGACGACGGCGTCAGACGCCCAGCCAATGGTCGGCAAAGGCCGCCAGATCCTGGTGCTGCGAGCGCGCCAGGCGAAGCTCGTCGCCGACGTTGGGGCTGCCGTTGGGCGCACGCAGCACCAGCGCGGTGTGCACCTCGGTGGGCATGCCGCGCATGTAGGCGATGTAGTCGTCGACGAAGGCCACCGGGCGCAGCGCCGCGATGGCGTCGGCCTTGGGGCTGCGCGCGCCTTCGACGTGCCCGGTCGCCAAGACGCGGCGGATCGGAAACCCCAGCGCGCGCAGGTTGCGCTGGCGCGACAGCCGAAAGCGCTCCTCCAGCGCGGTCACGCACACCAGTTCGTAGCCGGCATCGTGCAGCCGGTGGCAGGCATCGACCGCACCGGCGATCGCCGGCAGGTTCTCCCACAGCTCGGCGCGCTCGAACTGCGCGCGCAGCGCCAGGCGCTGCTCGGCTTCGATGCGCCCGACGTCCCAGCGGTCCATTGGCCAATAGGCGAGCGGGTCACGCTCGGGCGGGAGCTGGCCGAAGGCGCGCTCCCAGGCGCGCGCGTAGCCGACATGCAGATCGACGAGCACTCCGTCGGCATCCAGGGCAAGAATCGGGCGGGACATCGCGCAACTGTATCGGCATCGACGCTTCGCCGCGCCGACGCATTGCACATGCCCGCCGCGCAGCGACGGCCATCGGCGGCGCGCCACCGGCGGGCAGTCAATCGCTGAAGTTGGCCGGGCGCTTTTGCAGCCGCGCACTCACCGCCTCGACCTGCTCGGGCGCACCCATCAGTGCCGCCTGCTCGCGGCTTTCGGCCAGCAGCAGTTCTTTCGTGTCGGCCTGCGCGGCCGCATCGAGCAGCCGCTTGGCCGCACGCACGGCTTTCGGCGGCTTGGCGGCGATCTCGCGCGCCAGCGCCAGCGCGTCAGCGTGCGGGTCGGCGCACAGCCGCGTCGCCAGGCCCAGCTGCAGCGCCTCGTTGCCGTCGAAGACCCGGCCGGTGTAGGTCAGCTCGCGCGCGACATCGTCGCGCACCAGCTGGCGCAGCAGCACCATGCCGGCCATGTCGGGTACCAACCCCCAGTTGATCTCCATGATCGACAGCTTGGTATCGGCCGCCATCAAGCGCAGGTCGGCGGCCAGCATCAGCTGAAAGCCGCCGCCGTAGGCGACGCCATGCACCGCGGCGATCACCGGCACCGGCAGCTCGCGCCACACCAGCACCGCGTGCTGCGGCGGGTTCGCACCGCCCGCCGTGCGCTCGCCCTGCAGCAGCCGCTGGCCGCCGCGTCCACCCGAGGCCATCGCGCCGAAGTGGGCGGTGTCCAGCCCGGCGCAAAAGCCGCGGCCCTGGCCGGACAGCACCACCGCGCGCACGCCGGGCGTCGTCTTCAACTGCTCGCCGGTGCGGCGCAGTGCTTCGAACATCGCATCGTCCAGCGCGTTCATCTTGTCGGCGCGCACCAGGCGCACGTCGGCCACGCCGTGCTGCAGGCTCACTCGAATGCGCTCGTCCATGACTTCAGTCCTTGGTGTTCCTGGTGTCCTGGGTGCCGTCGGCAAACAGCCGCGGGTTCGCGGCAAGCCGGTCGAAGCTGGCGAGCAGCCGCGCGACGTCGAAGGGCTTGGCCCAGTAGTCGTCGAAACCGGCGGCGCGCGCCTGCGCCGCCACGCCGGGCAGCGCGTTGGCCGACAGCGCGATCACGGTGGCCGTGTGCGGCTGGGCACGCAGCCGGCGCAGCAGCTCGAAGCCGTCGATGTCGGGCAGCTGCAGGTCGATCAACATCAGGTCGGGTTGCAGCCTGCGCGCGGCCTCCAGGCCGCCGGCCCCGTCGCGCGCCACGTGCAGCGCGAACGCCGGCCGCAGCGCGACCAGCTCTTGCATCACGCGCACGTTCAGCGCGTTGTCCTCGACGTACAGCAGCGACAACGCCGGACTGCCGCTGACGCTGCCGGTCGCGTCGGGTTCGCCGCGGCCAGCGCCGTTCGCGGCTTGGGGCGCTGGGTTGCAGCCGGCCTGCGGCAGCCAGACGCGAAACTCACTGCCCTCGCCGGCGCGGCTTTGCAATTGCAGCCGCCCGCCCATCACCTGCACCAGCTGACGCACCGTGACCAGGCCGATGCCGCGGCCTTCGATGCCGTCGCGTTCGGCGCCGAGGCGGTTGAAGGGCTCGAACAGATGCGCCTGCTGCT
>CALBTN010000117.1 GCA_937967345.1 uncultured Rubrivivax sp.
CGGCATCGAGGATGCCCACCGCCGCGCCTTCGGCGGCCAGTGCCAGCGCCAGGTTCACGGTGGTGGTGCTCTTGCCGACACCGCCCTTGCCCGAGGCGACGGCGACGATGTTCTTCACGTTGGGCAGCAGCTTGACGCCGCGTTGCACCTCATGCGCGGTGACCTTCCAGCCCAGGTTGGCGCTGACGTTGCCGACACCCGGCACGCGGCGCGCGGCATCGATCAGCGCGCTGCGCAGCGCCGGGATCTGGCTGTTCGCCGGGTAGCCGAGCTCGACGTCGAAGCTGACATCGGCGCCGTCGATGCGCAGGTTCTTCAGCTGCCGGGTCGAGACCAGGTCCTTGCCGGTATTGGGGTCGATGACGGCCTTCAGCGCGTCGCTCACTGCTTGGTCGGTCAGGCTCATTGGGGTCGAAGTGTCGGATGCAACCCCGAGTCTAGGGCCGCGCGAGAGGCCCCGATCGCGGTGCTGGCGTCGCGGCCGCGCAGTGGGTCAGGGCGCCAGCACGCGCGAATCGGCGGGAGCCTGCGCGCGCTCGTGCAGGCTGTAGTCGCGCAGCACCTGGGCAACGCGGATGCGGTAGTCGGCAAAGACCGAAACTCGGCCTTCAGCCTGGCTCGCCCGGTGCAGCGCGCGGTTGCGCCACGCGGCAACAGCGGCCTCGTCACGCCACACCGACAGCGACAGGAACTTGCCCGGCGTCGTCAGGCTGCCAAAACGCTCGACCGAGATGAAGCCGTCGATCGTCTCCAGCTCGGCGCGCAGCTGCGCGGCCAGCTCGAAGTAGCGCGACGCCTGGTCGGGGTGGGGTTGCACTTCGAAGATCACGGTGATCATGGTGTCGCCTCCTGGGGCAAGCCGCGCCCGCGCGCGCCAGCCTGCCGTCGCCGGCTGGCGCCGGCTGGCGCCGCTGCACGGCGCCGCAACACTGCGAGTATCGCCACCTAGAATTCCAGCATGACCCGCAAGCTTTTCGTCACCACCGCGCTGCCCTACGCCAACGCGCCGTTCCACATCGGCCACATGATGGAGTACATCCAGGCCGACATCTGGGTGCGGCTGCAGCGCATGCGCGGGCACGAGGTGCATTTCGTGTGCGCCGACGACGCCCACGGCGCGCCGATCATGATCGCCGCCGACAAGGCCGGGCTAACGCCGCAGGACTTCGTCGCGCGCATCGCCGCCGGGCGCAAGCAATACCTTGACGGCTTCCACATCGGCTTCGACAACTGGCACTCGACCGACGGGCCCGAGAACCACGCGCTGGCCCAGGACATCTACCTGGCGCTGCGCCGCAACGGGCTGATCGCCACGCGCACCATCGAGCAGTTCTTCGATCCGGACAAGGGCATGTTCCTGGCCGACCGCTACATCAAGGGCGAGTGCCCGAAATGCGGCGCCAAGGATCAGTACGGCGACAACTGTGAGGCCTGCGGCGCGGTGTACACCCCCACCGATCTGAAGAACCCGTATTCGGCGCTGAGCGGCGCGACGCCCGAGCTGCGCAGCAGCGAGCACTTCTTCTTCAAGCTGTCGGACCCGCGCTGCGTGGACTTCCTGCGCGACTGGACGCAAGACGGCAAGCTGCAGCCTGAAGTCGCCAACAAGGTGCGCGAATGGTTCACCGGTGACGGCGGCGATGGCGGCGACGGCGGTGGCCTGGATGACTGGGACATCAGCCGCGATGCGCCCTACTTCGGCATTCAGATCCCCGACGCGCCGGGCAAGTACTTCTACGTCTGGCTCGACGCACCGGTGGGCTACCTGGCATCGCTGAAGAACCTGTTCGACCGGCTGGGCCTGGACTTCGACGCGTATCTCGCCGACCCGTCGGTCGAGCAGGTGCACTTCATCGGCAAGGACATCGTCACCTTCCACACGCTGTTCTGGCCGGCGATGTTGAAGTTCAGCGGCCGCAAGGTGCCCGACCACATCTTCGTGCACGGCTTCATCACCGTCAGCGGCGAGAAGATGAGCAAGAGCCGCGGCACCGGCATCAGTCCGCTGCGCTACCTCGAGCTGGGGCTGGATGCCGAGTGGCTGCGCTACTACATCGCCGCCAAGCTGAACGCGCGGGTCGAGGACA
>CALBTN010000118.1 GCA_937967345.1 uncultured Rubrivivax sp.
CGTCGCGGATGTGGTAGATGCGCTTGAAGGTCGGGATGATCTTCTCGTCGTGGGTGACGACGATGATCGCGGTCTGATAGCGCTTGGCCATGTCGTTGAGGATGCGGATCACCGCCATCGCGCGCTCGCTGTCCAGCGGCGCGGTGGGCTCGTCGGCCAGGATCACCGGCGGGTGGTTCACCAGGCCGCGCGCGATCGCCACGCGCTGCTGCTCGCCGCCCGAGAGCTGCGAGGGCATGGCCCTGGCGCGGTGCTGCACGTCGAGCGCCGTGAGCAGTTCCAGCGCGCGTTCGCGCGCCTCTCCGTTCGGCATGCCGGCCAGCATCGGCAGCAACGCGACGTTGTCAGTGACGTCGAGGAACGGGATGAGGTACGGCGCCTGGAACACGAAGCCGATGCGGTCGCGGCGCAGCGCGCGCAGATCGTCGACTTGCCAGCCCTCGTCGTAGATGACTTCGTCGCCCAGCGTCATGCGGCCGGCCGTGGGGTCGATCACCGCACCCAGCGACTTCAGCAGCGTGCTCTTGCCCGAGCCCGACGGGCCGATCAGGCCCACCACCTCGCCCGGCGCGACCTCCATGTCCACGCGCTTGAGCGCATCGACCGCGGTGTCGCCCTGGCCGTAGCGCTTGCGCAGGCCTTCGATGCGGATGCCTCGGCCTTCCATGTCAGCCTCCAATGGCCTCGGCCGGATCTACGCGCAGCGCCATGCGGATCGCGATCACGCTGGCCAGCGCGCAGATCACCAGCACCGCACCGAAGCCGGCCAGCGAGTCCTGCGGCATCAGCAGCACGTACTTGGGGAACAGCGGCGCGGCGAAGGTGGCGCTGATCTTGCCCACCGCGAAACCGATCACTCCCAGCGCGAGCGCCTGCTGCAGGATCATCGACGCGATCGTGCGGTTGCGCGTGCCGATCAGCTTGAGCACCGCGATCTCGCGGATCTTGTCCATCGTCAGCGTGTAGATGATGAAGGCCACGATGGCCGCGCTGACCACCGCCAGGATCACCAGGAACATGCCGATCTGCTTGGCCGAGGTGGCGATCAGCTTGCCGATCAGGATCTCCTCCATCTCGGCGCGGGTGTAGACGGTCAGGCGCTTCCAGCGGCGGATGGACTCTGCCGTCTCGTCGGCATCGGCGCCCGGGCGCAGCCGCACCAGCACCGCGTTGACCGCGCTGCTGCTGCTCTTCGACGCCGTCACCGATTCCAGCAGGCCCGGCACGCCCGGCCGGTTGAAGGCCGGGTTGGCGGCCGTGCGGTTGCGGTCCTGCACGATGGCGTCGTTGTCCTTGAGGAACTGCGCTTCCTGCGCGTCCTTCAGCGGGATGAACACCATCGGGTCGCCGCTGGAGGAGACCATGCGGCGCGTCAGGCCCACCACCGTGTAGTCGTTGCGGCGGATGCGCAGCGTGTCGCCGACCTCGAACCCGGTGGCGATGTCGGCCATCGCCTCGTAGTGCCCGCGCGTGAGGCGCCGGCCCGCGATCAGCGCGGGCGGCCAACCCGGGGCGCCCCAGGCCTCGCCGGGCACGATGCCCACCACCATCGCGCGCACGTCGTGCCCGCCCTGGCGCACCTGCATCGTCAGGTAGGTGACATTGGCGGCCTCGGCCACGCCGGGCATCGCCCGCAGAGCGCGCTCGGCGTCGTCAGGAATGCTGGACGGCTCCGCATAGGGCCCCAGCGTGTCGCGTTGCACCACCCAGAGGTCGGCGCCGCTGTTGTCCAGCAGCGCCTTGCCGTCGTCGACCATGCCGCGGTACACGCCGGCCATCACCAGCGTGACGCCGAGCAGCAGGCCCAGGCCCAGGCCGGTGAAGACGAACTTGCCCCAGGCGTGGGCGATGTCGCGACCGGCCAGGCTGATCACGGCGCCACTCCCGCGATCCGGTCCACCACGTGAATGCGCGAGCGCACGCTCAGCGTCTCCTCGCTGTGCAGCACGATGGCATCGCCCGGCTTCAGGCCGTCGAGCACCTGGACCTGGCCGTCGAGGTCGGAGCGGCCGAGCTTCACCGGCAGGAACGCCGCGCGGTCGCCGTTGGCCGTCCACACGCCGATCCGGCTGCCCTGGCGCTGCACGGCGGCATTGGGAATGACCGGCCCTTCGGGCAGCGCCGGCAGGTCGACGGTGACCTCGGCCAGCTCGCCGATCGGCGGCAAGGGCTGGGGCACCGAGCGGAACGCCACCTTGGCCAGCAGCTCCTCGGTGACCGCGTCGGCACGCGGCTCGGTGCGCGACACGCGAGCCTCGAGCGCCTGCCCGCGGCGCGAGCGCAGCGTGACGCGCGCCGGCAGATCGGCCGCCAGCCCGCCGGCGCTGACCTGGTCGAAACGGGTGTTGACCCACAGCGTGCGCGGGTCCACCACTTCGACCACGGCCTGCCCGGCGACGACCGTGGTTCCGGGCTCGACATCGCGCGCCGTGACGATGCCGTCGACCGGCGACACCAGCCGCAGCGCGGCGCGCTGCGCGCGCAGGGCCTGCAGATCGGACTGTGCGCGGGCCTGGTCCTCGCGGGCGGCGGCCAGCGCGGCCGAGGCGAGTTGCAGGTCCTGGCGGCGCGCCGCGAGCAGCTCATCGCTCGTTGCCTGCTCGGCGAACAGTTGTTCGTAGCGCCGGGCCTGGGTCTGCGCGTAGGCGTGCCGGGCCGTGGCGTCGGACAGGACGGCCGCCGTTCGCTGGAGCAGCGCCTGCTGGGAGCGCAGGCGGTCGTCGCTGTCCACCGGGTCCATCTCGCCCAGCACCTGGCCCGCCTTCACGGCATCGCCGACCTCGACGCGCAGGCGCAGCAGTCGTCCCGGCGCCGTGGGGCCGATGCGGTGCAACTGGCGGGCTTCGACGGTGCCGATGCCGAACAGTGCCGGGCGCAGCGCATCCGCTTCGACCTTCACAACGGTGACGGCCACCGGGGCCAGCGGACCCGAGCGCAGCGCCACGTAGCCGAGCATCGCCACCAGCGGAATCACCACCGCCAGGATCGACAAGGTGCGGCGGCTGATGCGCATGCGGTTCATGCTCGACCCTTCGTGATGCCGCGCAGGTAGATCGCGAAGACGCGCGGCGCGTCGCTGCGGATGCGATCAACGTCGCCCGCGATCAAGGCCTGCATCACCAAGCCCTGGACCGTGCCGACGAACAGCGTGGCGGCGGCGTCGACGTCGAGCCGGGGCTCGAACTCGCCGCTCTTGCGGCCGGCCTCCAGCAGGTAGTGCAGCCGCTCGGCGTAGTGGCGCAACAGGATCGAGGCCAGGCGCTTGGGAGCCGTCGAGCCGGCTCGCTGCAACTCGCCGAACATCATGCGCGGCACGCCGGGGTGTTCGGCCACGAAGCCGGTGTGGGCCAGGAACATGGCTTCGAGCGCGGCGCTCGCGGTCGGCGCGGCCTTGGCCGCACGATCGATGCGCGACAGCAGCCGGTCCGCCACCCAGGCCATCACGGCCTCGAGGATGGCGTCCTTGGTGGGGAAGTGCTTGAAGAGGGCACCTTGCGTCACACCCATGTGCTTGGCGATGACGGTCGTCGTGATCTCGCCGGGGTCACGCCCCGCGGCCAGTTCGATCACGGCGTCCACGGTAGCGGCGCGGCGCTCTTCGGCGGGGAGTTTGGTGGGCGCGTTCATGGTCGATGTGGCAAGTAACTTATTACTAGCCTAGCGCCCATTCCTTCGCTCGTCAAGCGGTCGCGGCAATCCCGACCGCGGACCGGGATCCGGTCAGCGGCGCCTGCCCTGACCCGGCGTTCGATGCGGCATCGGGCCGGACACGCCCGCATGCGAAACGCTTGACGCAACGCAAAGCGCGCGCGGCATGCACACCTACAGTGATTTTGGTGCTGGCTGTCGACCACAGCTCGAGCAAGGAGGCATGAAATGCTTACCCGCAGAGTGTTCGCCGGATCGATCCCAGCCGTGTTGACCGCCTGCTCGGCATCGGCCGGCGACGAGTATGAGGACGTGGCAGGCCGCACCTGGAGCGCAGGCCCGCTCAAAGGCTTGGAGGGCGCCGCCCTGAGCCGCGAGCTGGTGCGCTACGCCACGCTCGCGCCCAGTAGCCACAACACGCAGTGCTGGAAGTTTGCGCTCGACGCCACGTCGATCACGATCGTGCCCGACCTCGCGCGGCGTTGCCCGGTGGTCGACCCCGACGACCACCATGTGTTCGTCTCGCTCGGCTGCGCCGCCGAGAACCTGATCCAGGCCGCACGGGCCTGGGGCCTCGAAGGCGAAGCCAGTTTCGACGGCACGCGCGACGCGATCCGGGTCGCCCTCACGCCGCGGGCCGCCAGCGCCACGCCCTTGTTCCAGGCCATCGTGCAGCGGCAAAGCACACGCGCCGAATACGACGGCCAGCCGCTCGCCGCCGACGACCTCAAGCTGCTGGAACAGGCGGGCAGCTCGGAGCGGGTGCGTCTGCTGCTGCTCACCGACAAGCCCGCGCTGGAGCGGGTGCTCGAGTTCGTGGTTCAGGGCAACACGGCGCAGATGAACGACAAGGCCTTCGTCGCCGAGCTCAAGCAATGGATCCGCTTCAGCGGCGCCGACGCCGTGCGCCTGGGCGACGGCTTGTTCGGCAAGTTTTCGGGCAACCCGGAGGTGCCGGGCTGGCTCGGCAACTTGATGTTCGGTTTGTTCTTCACGCCGAAAGCGGAGAACGAGAAGTACGCCAAGCACCTGCGCAGTTCGGCCGGCGTGGCGGTCTTCGTCGGCGCCAAGGAAGACAAGGCGCATTGGGTCGAGGTCGGCCGCTGCTACGAGCGCTTCGCGCTGCAGGCCACGGCTTTGGGTATCCGCAACGCACACGTCAACATGCCGGTCGAGGTGGCCTCGGTGCGGCCGCAGTTTGCGCAGGCGCTGGGCCTCGGTGGCGCGCGACCCGACCTCGTGATCCGCTTCGGCCGCGGGCCGATGCTGCCGCGCTCGCTGCGCCGGCCGGTGCAGGCGGTGCTGGTCTGAGCGGCTGAGACCCAAAGACTTCGGGCAAGAAGCAAGAAGGGCTCGCATGCGCCTGATCCTGACCTTCGTGCTGGTCGTGCACGCGCTGATCCACTTGATGGGCTTTGCCAAGGCCTTCGGGTATGCGGCGCTGCCTCAACTCACGATCCCGATTTCGCGCGCCATGGGGGCGCTGTGGCTTCTGGCCACGTTCGTGCTGCTGGCGGCGGCGGTCGCGCTCTGGGCCGCACCACGCGCGTTCTGGATCCTCGGTGCCGCCGGTCTCGTGCTCTCGCAAGGGGTCATCGTCGCGTCCTGGGGCGATGCGCGCTTCGGCACCCTCGCCAACGTGATCGTGCTCGCTGCCGTGGTCTACGGTGCCTTCGCCTGGGGGCCGTTCGGCCTGCGGGCCGAGTACGCACAGCGCGCCGCGCAAGGCCTCGCCAGCCTGGCCGCGCGGCCTGCAGCCGTGGTCACCGAGGCCGACATCGCCCCGCTGCCGGCAGCCGTGCAGCAGTACCTGCGCTTTGCCGGTGTGATCGGCCAGCCCAGGGTGCAGTCGTTTCGCGTGCGCATGACCGGGCGCATCCGCGGCGCGGCCGATGCGCCCTGGATGCCGTTCACCGCCGAGCAGCACAGCTTCTTCGATCCGCCGCGGCGCTATTTCTTCATGCAGGCCGAACGCGCGGGCTTGCCGCTCGACGGCCTGCACGCGTACGCCGAGGACGGCGCCAGCATGCGCATCCGGCTGCTGTCGATGTTCCCGGTGGTCAGCGTGGCAGGGCCGACGTTGACGCGCACCGAGACGGTGACGGTGCTCAACGACATGGCGATCATGGCGCCGGCGGCCTTGATCGACCCCGCCATCCGCTGGCGCGAGATCGATCCGCTTCAGGTCGAAGCCACCTACAGCAACGGACCGCACGTGTTGCGCGCCGCGCTGGTGTTCGACACCAGCGGCGCACTCGTGAACTTCTGGTCCGACGATAGGCCGGCACTGGCCGCCGATGGCGTGACGCTGCAGCCCCAGCGCTGGTCCACACCCGTCGGTGCGTACCGGCCGCAGGGCGCCTACCGGCTCGCCTCGCGCGGCGAAGCGCGTTATGCCGCACCCGGCGGCGAGTACACCTACCTGGAATTCGATGGCATCGAGGTGACGCTGAGCGGCTCGGCACCGAAGACTGACGCACAGCCCCACTGAGGTGAAACATCTTGACCCAAACGCCGACAAGGAGATGAAGATGAACAGCTCACGAGCCCTCATGGCCATCGGCCTCGGCGCGGCGCTGCTCGGTGCGTGCACCACCGCACCGCCGTCGCAAAGCGGATTTCTGGCCGACTACTCGGGCCTGAAGCCCGACAAACACGGCAACGCCGGTCTGCTGTGGGCAGAAAAGCAGGGCTTCGATTGGAAGCGCTACCGCAAGGTGATGCTCGACCCCGTGGTCGTCTACTACCACCCGCAAGCCGCGAGCAAAGCCATCCAGCCCGACGAGCTCGCGAAACTCGCCAGCTACTTTCGCGAGGCGGTCGTCGCCGAACTCGGGACTGCATATCCGGTCGTCACCACACCCGCACCCGACGTGCTGCGCATCCGCGCCGCCATCACTGACGTGGTGCCGGCCAGCCCCGCCCTGAATGCGGTGACGACGGTGGTCGCCTTTGTGCCGCTAGATCTCGGCGGTGCCGCGATCGAGGCGGAGTTTGTCGATTCGACGACCAACGAACGGCTGGCGGCGATGGTCGAACGCAAGAAGGGCAGCTCGTTCGACCTGAAGGGCGGCTTCTCCGAGCTCGGGCACGCGCGCGGCGCGCTGACAAGCTGTGAACGAATCGCTCGCCAGGGCTGATGTTCCGTGCAGTGCG
>CALBTN010000119.1 GCA_937967345.1 uncultured Rubrivivax sp.
CACGGTCGGGTCGAACGCGCCGTCGCTGTGGCGTGCGAGCGCCAGGCCGAACGACAGCAGCTCGACCAGTTCGCCCGGCGGGTCGTTCAGCTCGCCGCGCGCGTTCAGGCGCGACAGCGCCGACGCCGGCCGGTACAGGCTGAAGATCGCCTCCAGGCGCTCGATCTCGTGCGTGCACTGGCCGATCAGCGCCTGCGCCAGCGCGCGCTGCGGGTGAACCAGCGTCAGCGACGCCTGCGCCCCCATCGCCACGCCTTTCCACACGCTCACGGTTGGCGCCGCGGCGGCCAGCGCCTCGCCGATGCCGCACAGCGGCGACACCGCCGAGCAGCCGGCCAGGATCGAAATGAAGCGTCGTCGCGTGGGCATGGCAGACCTCGGTTCAGTGCTTGGGCGAGCGCGGCGTGGGCGCGCTCGCGGTCGTTGGCGGCGCTGTGCCCGGTGCGCTCGCTGCCGGCAGCGCCAGATCGACCGGCCCGAGCACGTAGCTGTCGGGAATCTCGGACAAGCGCAACACGCGTCCGCGGTGCTGGGCCTGGAATGCCTCGGCCGCCGCCTTGTCCGCGAACGGAACCGCCTCGGGGGCGCCCATGCCGCCGCGCGCATCGCTGTCGACCACGAACCATGCGTTGCGCGCGTCGGTCCAGGTGCCGGGCTCGGGCTGGGCCCAGTCCTTCGCGCGGCCCATGTCGTTGACGTAGATCGCGGCGATGTCGCGCGGCTCCTCGGGCAGCCGGGTGAAGGCGATCGTGTCGCGCACCGACGAGAACCACACCGGCGCGGCCTGGCCCTGCAGATGGATCTGCCCCTTCGGTCCTTCGTGATCGACGAGCGCCATGCCGCAGTAGCGGCCGACCGCGGCGTCGCTCACCTCGGCCGGCGGCGGCATCGGTGGCGGTGCGGCCTGCTTGCCGCAGCCGGCGAGCAGCGCCATCGCGATGGCCGCGACAGCCGTCGCGTGCCGCAGCGGCAGCCCGCTGGCGTTGCGGCCGTTCACAGCGCTCTCCTGCGGAACACGGCGATCGCCGCTGCCAGCGGCACGACGATCCATGCCGCCAGCACCGCGATGTAGATCCACGGCGCCACCGCTTGTGGGTCGCCCGGGCCGGCCATGCCGCTGTAGACCGACACGCTGCGGCTGGCCGTCATGTTGAAGAGCCGATAGACGTCGGCCGGGTTGAGCAGCAGCAGCGCATCGAGCGCCGCCTTGCCGACGATGCGGCCCTGGTCGGCGACCAGCACGCCCAGCAGCGCGGTGTCGAACAGCAGCACGAACAGCAGCCACACCCCGACCGCCAGGCCCGCCGCGGTCGCGCGCTCGCGAACCAGCGTGCTCGCCAGGCAGCCGATGGCGACGAACGACGCGCCCAGCATCACCGAGGTGAACACCATCGCGCCGTAGGCCTGCCAGGCCGACGTGGCCACGCCGCCCTTGAACCACAGCGCGGCGCCCGCCGCGCCGTAGCCGAGCACCGTCGCGACCGCGAGGATCGCGACCTGGCCGAGCACCTTGCCGACGACCACCTGCCAGCGCGACACCGGGTAGGCCAGCAACAGCAGCAGCGTGCCGCGCTCGTGCTCGCCGACGATCGCGTCGAACGACAGCAGCAGCGCGATCAGCGGCACGAGGAAGATCGTCAGGCTGGCCAGGCTGACGACGATGACCGCCAGCGGATCGGCCTTGACGACGCCGACCGGCGCACTGCCCAGCAGCGCCAGCGACAGCGCGAGCGCCGCCAGCAGCACGGTGATCGCGAGCACCCAACGGTTGCGAAGGCCGGCGCGGATCTCCTGCGCCGCGATCGTCAGCGCCTTCATCGCGCGGCCTCGGCGGCGTCGACCAAGCGGCTGAACAGGTCGTGCAGGCCGGGCAGCGCCAGATCGACGTCCTCGACGATCTCGCCCGCCTGGGCGATCGCGCGCAGCGCCTGCATCTTCGCGTGCGGCGCCACCAGCAGCGTGAGCGTGGTCTCGCTGCGCTCGATGCAACGCGCCTCGGGCGGCAGCACGGCGAGCAGCCTGCCGGTCGTGCACGGCTGCAGCCGCAGCCGCATGCGCAGCTCGGCGGCGACGCCGTGGCGCAGCTCGTCGAGCGCGCCGGCGGCCAGCAACTTGCCGCGGTGCATGATCGCGGCGCGATCGATGCGGTCCTCGACCTCGTCGAGCGCATGGGTCGACACCAGGATGGTCACCCCGGCTCCGCGCAGCGTGCCGATCATCCGGTACACGTCGGCGCGCGACGCCGGATCGAGCCCGCTGGTGGGCTCGTCGAACACCAGCAGCCGAGGTTCGCCGATCAGCGCCTGGGCGATACCCAGGCGCTGGCGCATGCCCTTCGAGTAGGTCGCGACGCGGCGCCGCGCCGCGTGCGCGATGCCCACGCGCTCGAGCAGCTCGGCGTTGCGGCCCAGCGCTGCGCCCTTGAGCCGGGCATAGAAGGCCATCAGCTCCTCGCCCGTCATCGCGCCGTGGAAGGCGACGCTCTCGGGCAGAAAGCCGATCGCACTGCGCGCCTGCGCGCCGCTGCGCCCGACCGGATCGGCACCGCCGATGCGCACGCTGCCGGCGTCGGGGCGGATCAGGCCGAGCAGCAGCTTGATCAGCGTGGTCTTGCCGGCGCCGTTATGGCCGACGAGCGCGGTCACCTCGCCCGCCTCGAGGGCGAGCGAGACGCCCTCGACCGCCGTCACGCCGCGGTAGCGCTTGCTCACCGCCTGCCAGCTGGCGACGCTGCTCATGACGGCTTGGCCGGCGGGATGCGCTCGGGCCGCATCAGCGGCGCGCTGTCGATCACGCCGCCCGGGTACAGCGCCGGAAACCGCGCCTGCGCCCAGCGCACCATCTGCACCGCCGGGCTGTTGACTAGCGCCTTCGCACCGGGCAGCGTCCACAGCAGCTGGTCCATCACGTCGTTCGGGCGGTAGGGCTGGTCGGCGATGCCGTCGCCGTTCAGGTCGTAGGCCGGGTTGTCGCTCCAGTAGTTGCCGCGCCCGTCGTGCGCCCATTCGACGAAGCGCGTGCCGACGTACTTGACCTGCAGGCGGTTGGCGACGAAGGCGTTGCCGCTCATCCGGTTGCCCTCCGAGCCGGCGGTGAAGTGGATGCCGATCGGGCAGCCTTCGAACCAGTTGTCGCGCAGCACGTTGAAGTTCGCGTTGTAGACGAACACGCACTTGCCGCCGCTGCGGCGTACCACGTTGCCGGCGATCTGCGATTCGTTCGTCGTGTTCAGCAGCAGGCCGTGGTCGCGGTCGTCGTCGGACACGTTGTCGCGGATCTCCAGCCGGTCGGAGTACATGATCGCCCAGGCGACGTGGTTGTCGCGCGAGCGGTTGCCGACGATGCGGCTGTCCTGGGTGTACATGTAGTGGATCGCGAAGCGCAGCTCGGAAAAGCTGTTGCGCTCGAACAGGTTGTCGCGGCTGATGCGCGACAGGATGCCGTCGCGCCCGCCGCGGACGGTGTTGCCGACGATCTGCGCGCCGGGCGCGTTCCACACCGAGATGCCGTCGCCAGCTTCGGAGGTGCGCGATTCGGTGCGGCCTTCGATCAGGTTGTTCTCGACGCGCGCGTCGGTGGCCCCGTGCACGTAGATGCCGAACAGGTTGCCGCGCAGCCGGTTGCCGCGCACCTGAGCGCGCTGCGCGCTTTGCTGCAGGAAGATGGCCGAGTCCATTTCCGGCAGCTCGCTGCCCGAGCCGACGATCTCCAGGCCTTCGATGCGCACGTCGGGCGCGTCGACCTCGACGACGCTGCCGCGCCCGGGCCCGGCGATGACCGCGCCGGGCTCGCCGACGAGCGCGATCGGCCGCGCGATCTTGACCGGGCCGGCGTGGCGCCCGGCGGCCAGCCGCAGCACCGTGCCGGCAGGCGCGGCGTCGATCAGCGGCTGCAGCGCCTGGCCGGGTGCGACCGCGCGCTCGGCCGCGCCCGCCGCCGCGGCCGCGGCGAGCAGCGCGGCGGCACGCCAAGCTCATCGTCAGGCCTTGCGCGGCTCGACCAGCATGCGGCCCTTCATCTCCATGTGCAGCGCATGGCAGAACCACTGGCAGTAGTAAGCGTAGACGCCGGCACGGTCGGCCTTGAAGGTGACCGAGGCGGTGGCCTGCGGGCCGACCTCCATCGCGATGCCGTAGTTGACGATCGTGAAGCCGTGGGTCAGGTCCTCGACCGTGTCGCCGTTGGTGACGTAGACCGTGACCTCGTCGCCTTGCTTGACGGTGAAGTCGGTCAGGCTGAAGGTCGGCGCGATCGAGACCATGTACACCCGCACCTTGTTGCCGTCGCGAATGACCTTGGCGGCCGACTCGAGATCGACGCCGTCGGCCGCGGCCTGCTTGCGGGCGTCTTCCCACATCGGGTCATCGCGCTTCCAGATGCTGATCGGGTTGACCTTCGAGCGGTGGATGATGGTCGCGTCGTGCGGCTCGGCAAAGCTCGGGCCGTCGTGCACCAGCACCATCTTGTCGCCCGAGATGTCGATCAGCTGGTCGCATTCCGGCTTGAGCGGCCCGACGTTGAGGAAGCGGTCCTTCGAGAACTTGTTCAGCGACAGCAGCCACTTGCCGTCGGCCTCCTTCGTCTGCCCCATCGACGTGTGGTTGTGGCCCGGCTGGTAGTGCACGTCGATCTTGTCGAGGATCGGGTCGACGTCCTTGCCGCCGAACTTCTCGATCGCCTTGGCGATCGACCACTTGCAGACCTGGCTGTCGACGAACAGCGTGGTGTAGGCGTTGCCTTTGCCGTCGAACGCGGTGTGCAGCGGCCCGAGGCCGAGCTCGGGCTCGGCGACGACGGTGTCGCGCGGCTTGATCTTGTCGTCGAACAGGTCGTCGAACTTGCGCACGTCGAACACCGTGACGGTGGGCGACAGCTTGCCGTTGGCCACGACGTGGATGCCGTCGGGCGCGGTGTTGATGCCGTGCGGGTTGTTCGGCACCGGCACGTAGCGCGTCAGCGGCGATCCATGCTTGCCGTCGACCACCCGCACCCCGCCGATCGTCTTGTACTCGCCCTTGGCGATGGCCTCCTCGATGCGCTTGATGTTGAAGATGACGATCCAGTCCTGTTCGGCCGCCGTCGCCTCGGCCAGCGTCACGCCTTCTTCGGAGTTGTAGCAAGTCGAGAAGCAGTACTTGCCCTGGTAGTCGCCGTCGACGTTGTCGAGGTTGCCGTCGACCAGCACCTGCCAGGCGACCTTCATCGTTTCGCCGTCGAGCGCGGTGAACACGCACTGGTACTTCTTGGGTTCGTCGAGAATCGAACCATCGTTCGGGATCGGCACGCGGAACTCGCCGTTGCAGAAGACGTAGCCGGTCTTCGGGTACTTCTGCACCCGCAGGCCGTGCACCGTGTGCTGGTTGGGCAGCTCGATGATCTTGTCGACCTTCATCACGTCGCAGCGAACCCGCGCGACGCGGGTGTTGGCCTTGTCGTTCATGTACAGGTAGCGCCCGTCGTAGCTGCCGTCGGTGAACGACATGTGCGGGTGGTGCAGGTCGCCGTTGAGGTAGGTGCCGCCGCGTGACGCCAGGTACTTCTTGGTCTCGGGCGTCAGCCCTTCGGTGAGGATCTTCAGGCTTTCGTTGGTCTGGCCCCAGCCGGTCGCGCTGCAGCGGTTGAACACCGGCACGCGCATCAGCTCGCGCATCGACGGCAGCCCGACGATGCGCATTTCGCCGCACTGGCCGCTGGAGAAGAAGACGTAGTACTCGTCGAGCTCACCGGGGCCGACGTGCGTCTTGGCCACCGCCGCCGCGGTGGCCGAGGCCGCCACCGGCATCGGTGCTGCCGACGCCGCACCGGCAGCGCCCGACCCCGCGGCGGCCGCTGGCTCGGCGGGCTTCGGCCCGCAGCCGGCGAGCAAGCCGCCGCCTGTGGCCAGGGCAACGGCCTTGGCGCTGGTGCCGAGCAGCGCGCGGCGGGCCGGATCTTCAGGCCGGGTGGGATGGGTCTTGTCGCTCATCTCGGTGCTCCTTGTGGGTTGGGGTCGGCAGATAAGCCCAGCCGTCACGCCGGGCCGGCGGGAACGATGTTGATCACGGTTTGCTGCGCAGCGCCGGCTGCCGGCGCCATCGCGGTGCGCTTCTCGCGCTTGAGCCGGCGCTGCACGCGCACCGGGCACTTGTAGTCATGGTGGTACAGAACTTGGCAGTGCAGGCACGAGATGCACTCGTTCGGGTTGATCTGGCCTTCAGGGTGGATCGCTTGCACCGGGCACTCGCGGGCGCAGCGCTGGCAAGGGTTGCCGCACTCGCGGTAGCGCTTGAGCCAGTCGAACATGCGCATGCGCCCCGGGATCGCCAGCCCGGCACCGAGCGGGCACAGGTAGCGGCAGAAGAAGCGTTCGATGAACAGCCCCGCCGCGAGCAGCGCGAGCGCGAACGCGACGAACCACCATTCGCGAACGAAGTGCAGCACGATCGCGGTCTTGAACGGCTCGATCTCGGACAGCTGCTCGGCCAGCGCGAGCGAGCCCAGCGAGACGCCGAACAGGGCAAGGAAGATGATGTACTTGAACGGCACGAGGCGCTCGTGCACGCGCCAGGGGATCTTGACCTGCGGTACCTTCAGCTTCCTCGCGATCCGGTTGGTCAACTCCTGCAGCGCGCCGAACGGGCACAGCCAGCCGCAAAACGGCCCGCGGCCCCAGAACAGCAATGCGGCCGCCACCGAGCACCACAGGATGAAGATCAGCGGATCGACCAGGAACAGCGACCAGTTGAACCCGGTGCGCAGCGAATTGGCGAAGGTCAGGATGTTGACGACCGACAGCTGCGCATGCGCATACCAGCCCAGCCACAGCAGCGTGACCACCAGGTAGCTCAAGCGGATGCGGTCGAACAGCTTCTCGCGCGTGACGAGCAGATCCTGGAAGAAGAAGATCAACGTCAGCGCGCCGAGCATCGCGGCCAGCATCGCGATCGACGCGACCTTGCTGCGCCAAAGCCGCTCCCAAAGCGGCGGCCCGGCGTGTGGTTCGACGTCGTGTGGCGCAAGCTCGGCGGCGGCAGCTGCTGCGCTGGCGGGCGAGGCCGCCGCGCCGCCCGCGCCCGCCGGTGCGGCAGTGCCTGGTGCGGCAGTGCCCGGTGCGGAAGCGCCCGGTGCGGCAGCGCCCGGTGCGGCAGCGCCCGGTGCGGCGGCGCCCGGTGCGGCCTGGAGCTTGGTGTAGCGCTCGGGCAGCTGGTAGGGCAGCTCGAAGTTGACGAAGACCTTGTCCAGTGCGCCGGTGGCGCGCTGCACCAGCAACTGCAGCCGCCACGGTGCGGCCGGGTTGAACTCCACGCCGGGCGGCAGCACGAAGACGTCGACCTCCTTGAAGGCCGGCGCACCGGCAGCGTGCAGCGCGCCAATGCGCCGGTGCTGGCGGTCGCGAAAGCGGATCGTCTCGGCACCCTGGATCAGCTCGATGCGGTCGAAGATGCCGCCGCGCACGTAGCCCGATCCCTTGAACGAATACAGGCCGTCGCCGGCGACGAGCACCGCTTGCTGGCCGGGTGCGAGCATCTTCGCGACGCTGTCGAACTCGGCCTGGCCGAGCAGGCTGCGGCCGATCGCCGGCTGCGACACCAGCGCGACGTACAGGTCGATGAAGGTGGTGTCGGCCGCGCCCGGCTCGGGCCGCTTCGCCGCCAGCGCGTTACCCGAGTCGACGAAGGCCTTGTTGACCTCGCCGATCGTCAGGCGCAGGTGGCGCACCGCACCCGAACCCAGCAATCCGGCCCAGTCGGCGATCTCGCCGGCCGTGTCGTCGACCACGCGGGCCGGCGGCGCGGCCGCAGCCGCAGCGGCGCCGCCCGCGGCCAGCGCGCGGCCGACGCGCACCGCCGAGCGCACCACGCTGTCGCCGATCACGAGTACGGTGACGGTCGCGCCGCTGACGATGTCGGGGTGCGGCGGCTTTTCGTTCGTGACGCTCGCCTGCAGCGGGTTGTAGCCGATGAAGGCCTTCAGATAGGTCGCGACCTTGTGCTCCGGAATGCCGATCAGCACGATCGGCTCGCTGTGCGCGACCAGCTTGGCGCCGACGATCTTGCCTTGCGTGTCGAGCCCGACCAGGACGTGGATCGGCTTGCCCGAGTAGCCGGTCGAGTCGACGAACTGCGAGTTCAGGAACACATGGCCGAGCAACTCGTCGCCGCGATAGGCGGGTGCCGCGACCGGCGACTCGCGAATCGGGCCGAAGCGATCGGCGCCGGGAACGATCTCGGTGGGTGTCACCCTGGCGAGGAAGTTCGCCAGTTCGATGGCCTGGCCTTGGGCCGCGGCCGGCGTCGCCCACGCCGACAGCACGATGGTGAATACCAAGACCGCCGCGAGCCGCGCCCGCACGAGCATGAGGATCATCGACATTTGCGGGATGGTATGAAAACATCACAGCTGGGGGTATCCTTTTTTTCCTCGTCGTCAGCTTGACAAGACACTCCGGAAAGGCCATGCGCGAGCCGCCCTTCGAACACACGCCCGATGTCCACCCGCTGACGCTGGCCGAGCTGGTGGGCATCGCCAACGCGATCGAGCAAGAGTCGGTGCGGCGCTATGCGTCGCTGGCGCACAGCATGGCCCTGCGCGGCGAGGCCGCGACGGCCGCGGCGCTGCGCGTGATGCTCGACGAAGAACGCAAGCACGTCGATGCGGTCGCGCGCTGGGCGGCAGCGCTCGGCCAGCCGCTGCCAGCCGACGGCGCGTTCAAGCGCAGCGTGCCGCCCGATCTGTGGAAGGCATGGGACGAGGCGGCGGGCAGCGCACGGTTGACGCCGTACCGCGCCTTCGCGATCGCCGCCGACAGCGAACAAAAGGCGTTCGCGCTGTACAGCTACTTCGCCGCCGAAGCGGCCGATCCGAAGGTGCGCGCGCAGGCCGAACAGCTCGCGCTCGAAGAGCTGGGCCACGCCTCGTTGATGCGTCGTTTCCGGCGCCAGGCCTGGCATCGCGAGCGGCGTGAACTGCACGACACGCCGGTTGCCGTCAGTTCCGCGGCGGCGCTGCAGGCGCTGCTGGCCCGTCACGAGGCCGACATTCGAGCGCGCCATCTGGCGATCGCCGCGCGGCTGCGCGCGCAAGGCGACGAGGAAGACGCGGCGCTGCTCGAGCGCCTGCTCGGCTCACCGTCATGGCCGCCGGGCGCACAAGCTGCGCATGGCGACCCGGCGGCGCCGGCCGGCGATGCGGTGGCGCTGCTCGTTGCTGCGCAGGAAGTGCTCGAGGCCTTCAGTGAAACCCTCGAGGGCGTCTTGCGCACGACCGAAGGCGAGTTGTTCGACCAAGCCGAGAAGGCGCTCGCCAACGTCGTCACCCGGATCGCGCAGCTGTCGCTGCATGGCGCGCGGCGGCTTCAGGCCGCGCAGACATCACAGCCTGAGAGCTGAAGCCGCACGGCCGCGCTGGCCCGCGAGCGCCGACGACGACGCCTGATCCCCATCCTTTTCGAGCCGGGATTCATTGGGGTGACGACAGTGGCTTGCGCAGCGGCGGCGTGCGCGGCCGCGGCTTGGCCTCCAACGGAAAACCGCCGGCGGTGCGGGTCGACAGCATTCGCCATAGCCTGTCGGTGATCTCCACCCTCACCGACAAAGGCCAGATGCGCTGGCGCATCTGCGACGGCGCACTCAACGCCGACATCGAGCAGGCGGTGACGCCCCTGGCTTCGGCGCGCACCAAGCTGCCGCTGATCACGGCCACGACTGGCCATCTGCGCAGCGTTCAGCGCCAGCCCGAGCGGATTCGAAAGTACTTCGAGCATGGCTCGCTCGCGCCCCCGGCGGTCTATCCTTCCGCCACGACGGGAGGACCAGCCATGCCGGAGAACGCCGAACAGCAGCGGCTCGACGAGGCACGCGCCGGCCGCGCGCCCTGGAAGAAGTGGGGCCCCTACTTGAGCGAACGCCAGTGGGGCACCGTGCGCGAGGACTACAGCGCCGACGGCGACGCCTGGAACTACTTCACCCACGACCAGGCGCGCTCGCGCGCCTACCGCTGGGGCGAGGACGGGCTGGCCGGCATCAGCGACGACCACCAGGTGCTGTGCTTCGCGCTCGCGCTGTGGAACGGCCGCGACCCGATCCTGAAGGAGCGGCTGTTCGGCCTGGCGAACAGCGAAGGCAACCACGGCGAGGACGTCAAGGAGTGCTACTACTACCTCGACTCGACGCCGACGCATTCGTACATGAAGGCGCTGTACAAGTACCCGCACGCCGCCTACCCGTACGACGACCTGGTGCGCACCAACCGCGGTCGCGGCAAGGCCGAGCCCGAATACGAACTGCTCGACACCGGCGTGTTCGACGACGGCCGCTACTTCGACGTCTTCGTCGAGTACGCCAAGGCCGCAGCCGACGACATCCTGATCCGCGTCACCGCCGCCAATCGCGGCCCCGACTCGGCCTTGCTGCACCTGCTGCCGACGCTGTGGTTCCGCAACACCTGGTCGCAGCCCGGCGGCGGGTCGAAGCCGGTGTTGCGGGCGCTGGCGGTTGGTGACCGCACGGTGGTGCACGCGCACCACACCGATCCGCTGTTCCAGGAATCGCTGCCCGACCACTACCTGCAGGTCGACGGCAAGCTGCCTTTGCGCTTCACCGACAACGAGACGAACCATGCGCGCCTGTTCGGCGGCACGAATGCGTCGCCCTTCGTCAAGGACGGCATCGGCGAATTCGTCGTTCACGGCCGCGCCGACGCGGTCAACCCCGCGGGCGTCGGCACCAAGGTCGCGGTGCACCAGACGGTCGAGGTCGCCGGCGGCGCCTGCGTGGTGCTGCGGCTGCGGCTCGCGACCCGGCAGCCCGATGCGGCGGCCGATGCCTTCGCCGATTTCGACGCGGTGTTCGACGACCGCATCGCTGAAGCCGACGCCTTCTATGCCGGCATCGTGCCGGCCGCGGTGGCCGCCGATGCCGACCGCATGAACGTGTTGCGCCAGGCGCTGGCCGGCATGCTGTGGACCAAGCAGTACTTCTACTACGACCTCGACCAGTGGCTGGACGAGCACGGCGCCGGCGCGCACCTGCCGCCGCGCGAGCGCCGCGCGGTGCGCAACCGCGACTGGTCGCACATGTTCAACGACGACATCATCTCGATGCCCGACAAGTGGGAGTACCCGTGGTACGCGGCCTGGGACCTGGCCTTCCACATGATCCCGCTCGGCATGGTCGACCCCGATTTCGCCAAGCAGCAGCTCGACCTGATGCTGCGCAACGACTACCTGCACCCCAACGGCCAGTTGCCGGCCTACGAGTGGAACTTCGGCGACGTCAACCCGCCGGTGCACGCCTGGGCGACCTACCAGCTGTACGTGATGGACCGCGAGCGGCGCGGCGGCGGCGGCGACGTCGAGTTCCTGAAGTACGCGTTCTCCAAGCTGCTCGTCAACTTCACCTGGTGGGTCAACCGCAAGGACCGCGCCGGCGCCAACGTGTTCGAAGGCGGCTTCCTCGGTCTGGACAACATCGGCGTGTTCGACCGCTCGGCGCCGCTGCCCACTGGCGGCTACCTCGACCAGGCCGACGGCACCGCGTGGATGGCGTTCTTCAGCCAGCAGATGCTGCGCATCGCGGTCGAACTCGCGCTGCACGAGCCGCTGTACGAGGAGTTCGTCGAGAAGTTCTTCCAGCACACGCTGTACATCTCGGCCGCGCTCGACCGCATGGGCGAGCGTTCGGACGAGATGTGGGACGAGGCCGACGGCTTCTTCTACGACGTGCTGCGCCTGCCCGACGGCGGCGCGACCAGGCTCAAGGTGCGCTCGATCGTCGGCCTGCTGCCGCTGGTGGGCATGGCGGTGTTCGAGGAGGACATCGTCGACAAGCTGCCGCGCTTCACCGAGCGCGCGCGCGTCTTTGCCCGCCGCCACCCCGAGCTCGTCGCCAACGTGCACCTGCCGAGCCTGCCCGGCGTCGCCGGGCGGCGCATGCTGGCCATCGTCGACGAGGCCAAGCTGCGCCGCATCCTGGCGCGCATGCTCGACGAGAACGAGTTCTTCAGCCCCTACGGCATCCGCTCGCTGTCGCGCCACCACCTCGAGCAGCCGTACGTGTTCCACCACGGCGGCCAGGACTACCGCGTGGCCTACGTGCCGGGGGATTCCGACTCGGGCATGTTCGGCGGCAACTCCAACTGGCGCGGGCCGGTGTGGATGCCGATCAACTTCCTGCTCTACACCACGCTGCTGCGGCTGTATGCCTACTACGGCGAGGCTTTCAAGGTCGAATGCCCGACCGGCTCGGGGCAGCAGATGACGCTGCTCGAGGTGGCGAAGGAGCTGGGTGAGCGTCTGGCCCGGCTCTTCCTGCGCGACGCCAGCGGCGCGCGCGCGGCGCATGGTGCGGCGGCAAGGTACCGTGACGATCCGCACTGGCGCGACCTGGTGCTGTTCTACGAGTACTTCCACGGCGACGACGGCCGCGGCATCGGCGCCAGCCACCAGACCGGGTGGACCGGCTGCATCGCACGCATCATCCAGGCGAACGCGGTCGTCAGCTCTGAACTGCTGCTCGCACCGGGAGCCGAGGCGGCGGCGTACCGGCTGCTGAAGAGCGGGACGAGCCGCACCGCGCCCTGACCCCGCCATGCCGCGCCATCCGCTGCTGTATCAGGTCAACGCGCGCGTGCAACTGACCGAACTCGGCCGCCGGCTCGGCCGCCGGGCGACGCTCGACGACATCCCCGACGCCGAGGTCCGGCGCTGGGCAGCGCTCGGCTTCGACTGGGTCTGGCTGCTCGGCGTGTGGCACACCGGCGCCGCGGGTCGGGCGGTGTCGCTCAGCCACGCGTCGTGGCGCGAGGAGTTCGCACGCACGCTGCCCGACCTGAGCGACGACGACATCGCCGGCTCCTGCTTCGCGATCAGCGCCTACACGGTGCACGACGCGCTCGGCGGCGACGACGCGCTGGCGCGGCTGCGCGCGCGCCTGGCCGATGCCGGACTGAAGCTGATGCTCGACTTCGTGCCCAACCATATGGCGCTCGACCACCCCTGGGTGCAGGCCCATCCGGACTGGTTCGTCCAGGGCGACGATGGCGACCTCGCGCGCGCGCCGCAGAACTGGTGTCACCCCGACATCGCCGCCGGGCCCAAGGTCTTCGCCCACGGCCGCGACCCCTACTTCGATGGCTGGCTCGACACGCTGCAGCTCGACTATTCGAACCCGGCGCTGCAAGCAGCGATGGTCGGCGAGCTGCAGCGCATCGCCACCCAGTGCGACGGCGTGCGCTGCGACATGGCGATGCTGGTCCTGCCGGACGTCTTCGAGCGTACCTGGGGCCGCAGCAGCGCGCCGTTCTGGCTGGCGGCACTGGCCGCGGCGCGGGCAGCGCATCCCGGCTTCGAGTTCATGGCCGAGGTCTACTGGGACCTCGAGTGGACGCTGCTGCAGCAGGGCTTCGACCACGCCTACGACAAGCGCCTGTACGACCGGCTGCGCGCCGGCGCCGCGCGGCCGGTGCGCGAGCACCTGGAAGCCGGACTCGACTACCAGGACCGGCTCGCGCGCTTCCTCGAGAACCACGACGAGCCCCGCGCCGCCGCGACCTTCGCGCCCGAGCAGCACCAGGCCGCGGCGGTGGTGGCCTTCACCACGCCCGGGCTGCGCTTCATCCACCAGGGCCAGCTCGAGGGCCGGCGCGTGCGCGTGTCGCCGCACCTGGTGCGCGCCCCGGACGAGCCGACCGACGCCGCACTGGCGGCGTTCTACGTGCGACTGCTCGGCGCGCTGAAGCACCCGCTGCTGCGCGACGGCCGCTGGGCGCTGCTGCGCTGCACGCCGGCCTGGGACGGCAACCCGACCGCCGGCGACTTCATCGCCTGGTGCTGGCAGGGCGACGGGCCGGCCTGGCTGTGCGTGGCGGTCAACTATTCGGCGCATGCCGGCCAGTGTTTCGTGCGGCTGCCCGCCGAGCGGCTTTCGGGCCCGCGCCACCGCTTCATCGACCGGCTCGGCGGGTTCGCCTACGACCGTCCGGGCGACGACCTGCGCGAGCGCGGGCTGTACCTCGACCTGCCGGCCTGGGGCCACCACCTGATCGAGGTGCGGGCCCTCGATTGACGCCGCGGCGGCAGGCTGGCGGCCATCGGCGACGACCCCCGGCGCGGCATGCGCTGCGTCCGGCTGAAGGACAGCACCGCGGTGCGGCCGCGTGCGTGCGCGACGGACCTCTACTGTCGCTGGACGATGTGTTGCGCGCAGCCGCTCAGGTATCGACGCCGGGCCCGAAGGGGCGGGAGCACTCGCGTCGCGCCGCGGCTTCCAATCCGCGTTTGTGCACCAGGTGAAGCAGTTCGAGCACCGTGCCGGCGCCAACGGTTCGGCCGGCGGCTAACCAATTGACCTTGTGCGGCGCTTAACCGGACACTGCTGTTGTTGCAAGATTCGTCAGCGCTGCGGCTTGCAAGCCTTGCCTTCGTACTCCCAGCGCTGCAGCTTGTATTCGCTGCCGTTCCAGCGTTCGACCGGGAAGCAAAAGCCCGGCCCGCCGATGCTGATGTCGGGCCAGCCCTGCGCGCCGCGTGTGGCCAGGAACTGCGGGATGCCGGTGCTTTGCGTCATCAGCTTCCAGCCACCTCCTGCCTGGCCGGCCAGCAGCCAAAAGCCGGTGCCGGTGTGGCCGTAGCAGAACGTGCCGCCTTCGCTCAAGACGACGTCGGCGTGGCCGTCGCCATTGAGGTCGGCTACTTGCTCGATGCTGCCCGGGGTGTAGCTGGCGCCGGGCGGTGCCTCGCCGCAGTCGCTGCGCCACTGCTTGCCGCGCCGCTTGAAGCCGGCCGCCTTGAACACGGCCGCTTCGTCGCTGGCTGACAAGGTGGCGGCCGCGCCTGCCGCTGCGGCCGGCACGGTGTTTTCCGCGGACGGGGTGGCAGCAGCGGCAGCAGCGGGCGCGGCGGCGGCGGCTTCGCCGGCGCAGCCGCTGGCCGCGGCATAACCGTTGGCGCCGTAGCGGTGGTCGCGCGTGCAGCCGGCGTCGCTGACGCGCATGTCGGGCCAGCCAGCGTTGCCACTGCGCTGCGCCTGGATCGAGCCGGTGCCGCTGAGCAGAGCGCGCCAGTGGCCGCCGTCCTTGGCCAGCAGCGCGAAGTAGCGCCCCGACGGCGGATAACACGCGGCGTCGGCGTCGATGAACAGCGCCTCGGCGTGGCGGTCGTTGTTCAGGTCCATGAAGGTGACGTGCGGCCGCGCGGGCCGGCCGCAGCGGTTGACCGGCTGATCGTTGACGATCGGAAAGCCGGCCGCCGTGTACAGCTCGACGGCTTCGCGCCGGTCCATGCACGGCTGTGCGGCGGCGCTGGCCGAGGCGATGGCCAGAAGCGCAAGGGTGGCGCAGCCGCAGTGGCGTGCGCGCTGACGAGGTGATGGCATGGCTTGGTCCCCTGCTGCGGCGGGTTGGGGTTCAGGCCGGCGGGTCGGCGCCGGCCAGGCCGTGCGGCAGCCGGTAGCCGCTGAGCATCGCCAGCGCACGCAGCGCACTCGCAGCGGTCGCACCGCCGAGCAGGCTCCAGTCGGCGTTCAGGCCCAGCGAATGCAGCCCCACCACCACCCAGCCACCGGCGAACGCGCACACCGCGTACGGCTGCCGGTCCTTCAGCGCGCGCGGGACTTCGTTGACCACGATGTCGCGCAGCACGCCGCCGCACACCGCGGTGACCACGCCCATCAGCACCGCGACGATGGCCGGCAGATGCTGCGCCAGCGCCAGCTGCGTGCCGGTGGCACTGAACAGGCCCAGCCCCAGCGCGTCGGGCCACTGCATCGCGCGCTCGGTGGGCTCGAGGTGGTGGGTGTGCAGCACGAAGGTGGCGCCGATGCACAGCACCAGCAGGAACCACAACCAACCCGGGTGGTCGACCCAGAAGAACGGCCGACGGTCGAGCAGCACGTCGCGCAGCGTGCCGCCGCCGAATGCGGCCAGCCCGGCGACCACGCACGAGCCGACGACATCGAGCTTCTTGCGCGCCGCCTCGAGCAGCCCCGACAACGCGAAGGCCAGCGTCGCCAGCGCCTCGACCGCGGTCAGCAGCCAGCTGTGCAGCGCGTATTCGGGGATCGGCATGGGCGAGACTCAACTCACGCGCGCCAGTGCGGCGCACACGAACACCAGCGTGCCCAGCACCAGGTTGAACACCACGCGCACGCGGATGGCGTTCAGCGGCACGGCCGCCTGCGGCCAGTCGCGTGCGCTCACCGCACGCTGCAGCCGCGGATAGGCGCCCAGGCGGATCTGCGCATACACGGCGGTCATCACCAGCGCCAGCGTGGTCATCGCGTGCACGCCAAGGCCGACGCGCGCAAAGCCGCCGGCCAGCCACACCAGGGCCAGCCCGCTGGCCAGCAGCACGACGACGGCGCCGGTGACCGCGGCGAAGAAGCGCCCCAGCGCCGCCGTCATGAAGGGCAGCCGCTGCGGCGGCGGCAGCGTGCTCACCGCCGCCGGGCGCACCGCGAAGTGCATCACCGCCATGCCGCCGACCCACAGCGCCGCGGCCAGCAGGTGCAGTACGAGCAGCGTGAGGTGCAGCGGCGTCGGTGCGGGCAAGATCGGCCTCGGCATGTGGGTGGGGCAGCTTGCAGTGTCGCACCGTGTGCCGGCCCGTGGCGCGAGTGTGATGGCGCGAGCGCGATGTCGTGCGCGCCGCGGGCATGCCGCGCTGCGCCGCGCGCCGGGCTTCAGCAGGTCGGCCGCAGCTCGAAGGTGCTGAACTCGCCGTCGGCCGCTTGCAACTCGACGCCGTCGACCACGGCTGCTGGCGGGCCGCGCCGGGCCCACTGCACCAGCTGCTGCACCGCGTCGCCGGGGCCGGCCAGCACGGCCTGCACCGAGCCGTCACGCCGGTTGCGAACCCAACCGCACACGCCCAGGCGCCGCGCCTGCGCGGCCAGTGCGGCGCGATAGCCGACCCCTTGCACGCGGCCGTGCACGCGCAGTTCGAGCGCGCTGCCGTGCATCAGCTCAGCGAGATGCCGTTCTCGTGAATGATCGGCCCCCAGCGGTTGGCCTCGCGGCGCGCGAAGGCGTGGAACTGCTGCGGCGTGCCGGGCATGGTTTCCATGCCGAGGTCGAGAAAGCGCTTGAGCACCGCGGTGTCGGCCAGCGCGTGGTTGAGCGCGCCGTTCAGCCGCTGCACCACGGCCGCCGGCATGCCGGCCGGGCCGAGCAGCCCCTGGAAGGCGAAGACCTCGACGTCGCTGAGCTTTTCTTCGATCAGCGTGGGCACGCCCGGCAGCAGCGGCGTGCGCGCCGTGCCGCCGTAGGCCAGCACGCGCAGCTTGCCGCTTTGCATCGCCGGCAGGCCGGCGGCCAGGTCGAGGAACATCACCGGCACCTGGCCGGCCATCACGTCCTGCATCGCCGGTGCGGCGCCGCGGTAGGGGATGTGCACCAGATAGGTGTTGCTGCGGTTCTTGAACATCTCCATCGCCAGGTGGTGCGGCGAGCCGTTGCCCGGCGACGCATAGCTGACCTTGCCCGGGTTGGCGTGCAGGTAGGCGAGGAACTGGTTGAAGTCCTTGGCCGGGAACTGCGGGTGCACCACCAGCGCCAGCGCAAACCTGGCAATGCCGCCGATGTAGCTGAAGTCCTTGTCCGGGTTGAGCGGCAGCTTGGTGAACAGGTGCTCGTTGAAGGCCAGCAGCGCGTTGTCGGCCTGCAGCACCGTGTGGCCGTCGGGCGCGGCGCGCGCCACCTCTTGCGCGGCAATGTTGGTCGATGCGCCGGGCTTGTTCTCGACCACGATCGTCGTGCCCAGCGGGCCGCGCATCGATTCGGCCAGCGTGCGCCCGAGCACGTCGGTGCCGCCGCCGGGCGGGTAGGGCACCACCCAGCGCAGCGTGGAAGCCTGGGCCCGCGCCTGCAGCGCAGGCCACAGGGCGGCGCCGGTGGCGGCGGCGAGGAAGTGGCGGCGTGTGCTCAAGATGGGGCTCCTCGTGGTGGTGGGGGCCGGCTGCGCTGCACTTGCACGGCTGGCGGGCGCGACGGCAGCGCGGCGCGGGCGGGTGGTCTGTATTTGACGCAAATCAAGACGCGGCGGCAATCGGTGCCTGCCCGTGGCGTGGCCTGCGTGCTGTCGCCGGCCGGCGCCGCGGCCGCTGCAGCGGCGCTGGCAAGGCTCGGGCCGGCGGCGGTGGCGTCGGATGCAGGCGGCAAAATGCAGTCCTGGAACTTGCGTGCGGCCGCGGTGTCGCAGCAGGCGCATCGTCTACCTGAACTCCCGTCGTCATGAAACGCACCACCATCCAGCTCATCGCCGCGCTGGCGGCCAGCTTCAGCCTCATCGGCGCCGCGCTCGCGCAGAACACCGAGCCCAAGGTGCTGAACATCTACAACTGGTCGGACTACATCGCCGAAGACACGATCAAGAACTTCGAGAAGGAAACCGGCATCAAGGTGCGCTACGACAACTACGACACCAACGAGGTGCTGCATGCCAAGCTGGTGGCCGGGCGCAGCGGCTACGACATCGTGGTGCCCAGCGCGCAGTTCGCCAAGCAGCAGATCGACGCCGGGCTGTTCCAGAAGCTCGACCGCGCGCAGCTGAAGAACTGGAACAACCTCGACCCCTCGCTGCTGCAGTTGCTGGCCAAGGTCGACCCCGGCAACCAGTACCTGGTCGACTGGATGTGGGGCTACATCACGGTGGGCATCAACGTGCCGCAGGTGAAGAAGGCGCTGGGCGAGCTGCCGATGCCGGACAACCCCTGGTCGCTGATCTTCGACCCGAAGTACGCGAGCCGGCTCAAGTCCTGCGGCGTCAACTTCCTCGACTCGGCCTCCGAGGTGCTGCCGGTGGCGATGCTGTACGTCGGCAAGCCGGCCTACAGCCGCACGGCCGCCGACTACAAGGTGGCCGGCGAGATGCTGCAGAAGGTGCGGCCCTACGTGACGCGCTTTTCGTCGTCGGGTTACATCAACGACCTGGCCGCCGGCTCGCTGTGCGCGGTGATGGGTTATTCGGGCGACATCAACATCGCGCGCGCCCGCGCCATCGAAGCCGGCAAGGGCCCGATCATCGAAGCGCTGGTGCCCAAGTCGGGCGCGACGCTGTTCTTCGACGTGATGGCGATCCCGGCCGACGCGCCGCACCCGAAGAACGCGCACCTGTTCATCGACTACATCCTGCGCCCCGAGGTGCACGCGTCGCTGACCAACAAGGTCTTCTACGCCAACCCGAACAAGGCCTCGCTGAAGTTCGTCAAGCCCGACGTGGCCAACAATCCCAGCGTGTTCCCCAGCGACGCGGCCAAGGCGGCGATGACGGTGCCCGAGCCGGTGCCGCAGGACATCCGCCGCGTGCAAACGCGCATCTTCACCAGCTTCAAGGCGGGGTCGTAGCGCCGGCTCTCGGCGCTGCGCGCCGCTGTACGCGCACTACTTGCCGAACACCGACTTCAGCAGCTCGGTGCTGCGCGCCGCCGGGTTGGTGCGGATCGACTTCTCCTCCTGGCCGAGCATGGTGAACAGCCCGGCCAGGGCCTTCTCGGTCACGTAGTTGTCCAGATCGAGCGACTTCTTGCTCACCATCGGCACGGCGTCGTACTGGCCGATCATCGCCTTGTAGGCCCGAGTCGCGCCGACCTCGTCGACCTTCTGCGACACCACGGGCTTGAACGCCGCATACAGCTTGTCGCTGGTCTTGGCGCGGAAGAAGTCGGTGGCAGCGGTGTCGCCGCCGGTGAGGATGGCGCGCACGTCGTCGAAGCTCATGGCGCGGATGGCATCGCCGAAGATGCCCGCGGCCTTGGGCGCCGCGGCTTCGGCGGCCCGGTTCATGCTGAGGATGAACTCGTCGACCTGCTTCTGGTAGCCCGCCATGCGCGCGACCTCGGCCACCTTCTGCAGGCTGGACGGCATCAGGATCTTCACCGCCGCGTTGCCGAAGTAGCCGTCCGCGCGCCCCAGGCTGGCCACGGCTCGTTCGGTGCCGACGGCCAGCGCTTCCTTCAGGCCGGCGGCATCGGTCTTGGCGTCGCCGGCGCCGGTGGGCGCCTTCGAGCTTGTGCCTGACCCCTGCGGCAGCTTGCCGAGCTGCTTGCTCAGGTCGTCCAGCTTGGGCAGTTGCGCCCAGGCCGGCGCTGCCACGAGCCCCGCCGCCATCACGAACCCTCTGCGCTGCATGTCATGTCCTCCCAGCCGGCAACGTCCGGCGCGCTTTCAGCACTCGACGATGTTGACGGCCAGGCCGCCGCGCGCCGTTTCCTTGTACTTGGTCATCATGTCGGCGCCGGTCTCGCGCATGGTCTTGATCACCTTGTCCAGGCTCACGTGGTGCGTGCCGTCGCCGTGCAGCGCCATGCGCGCGGCGTTGATCGCCTTGACCGAGGCGATCGCGTTGCGCTCGATGCAAGGGATCTGCACCAGCCCGCCCACCGGGTCGCAGGTCAGGCCCAGGTGATGCTCCATGCCGATCTCGGCGGCGTTTTCCACCTGCGCCGGCGTGCCGCCGAGCACCGCGCACAGCGCACCGGCGGCCATGCTGCAGGCCACGCCGACCTCGCCCTGGCAGCCGACCTCGGCGCCGCTGATGCTGGCGTTCTCCTTGTAGAGCAGGCCGATCGCGGCCGCGGTGAGCAGGAAGTCGATCACGCCGGTGTCGTTGGCACCGTGCACGAAGCGCGCGTAGTAGTGCAGCACTGCCGGCACGATGCCGGCGGCGCCGTTGGTCGGTGCGGTGACGACGCGCCCGCCGGCGGCGTTTTCCTCGTTGACCGCCAGCGCGTACAGGTTGACCCAGTCCAGCACCTGCAGCGGGTCGCGCAGCGCTGCTTCGGGGTTGCGCGTCAGGTCGTGGTACAGCGCGGCGGCGCGGCGGCGCACCTTGAAGCCGCCGGGCAGCGTGCCGTCGTGCAGCAGGCCGCGCTGCACGCAGTCCTGCATCACCTGCCAGATGCGCAGCAGCGCGGCGTCGATCGGCTCGTCACCGGCGCCGTGCCTTGCCAGCACGCGCTCGTTGACGCGCATCACGCCGGCGATGCTCAGGCCCTCGCGCTGCGTGATGGCCAGCAACTCCTCGCCGCTGTGGAAGGGCAGCGGCAGCACGGTGGCCTCGGCCACGATTGCTTTGGCGCCGTCGGCGGCGGCCTCGTCGCTGAGCACGAAACCGCCGCCCACCGAGTAGTACACGCGCGACTGCAACTCGGCGCCCGCGGCGTCGAAGGCGGCAAAGCGCATGCCGTTGGCGTGCAGCGGCAGCGACTCGCGGCGGTGGAAGACCAAGTCGCGCTTCTCGGCGAATTCGATCGCTTGCGCGCCGGCCAGCTTCAGCCGGCCGCTGTCGCGCACCGCCTTCAGCAGCGCAGGGATGGCTTCGACATCGACCGTGTCGGGCTCGTGGCCGAGCAGCCCCAGCAGCACCGCCTTGTCGCTGCCGTGGCCCTTGCCGGTGGCGCCGAGCGAGCCGTACAGATCGGCCTTGATGCGCTGCACGCGCGGCAGCAGGCCGTCGTGCTGCAACCGCAGCGCGAACAGCCGCGCCGCACGCATCGGGCCGACGGTATGGCTGCTGCTCGGG
>CALBTN010000120.1 GCA_937967345.1 uncultured Rubrivivax sp.
GCGCCACACCGCGCTCGCTGTGCCCGCGCCAGCCGCTCGGCGCGACCGGCACGTGGCCCTCGAGCACGA
Source organism: uncultured Rubrivivax sp. (assembly GCA_937967345.1). GTDB lineage: Bacteria > Pseudomonadota > Gammaproteobacteria > Burkholderiales > Burkholderiaceae_C > Rubrivivax. The sequence goes on from CALBTN010000120.1 coordinate 70, forward strand.
TCTCGGCGCTGGCCGGCACCTGCAGCGCGAGCGGGCCGTCGCCGACCGCGCAATCCACCACTTCGGTGCGAGCGCCGCGCAGCAGCCCGGCGAACTGGTATTCCGACAGCTCGTCGGGCACCGGCGTGACCGCGCCCAGCATGGTGGCCGGGTCGGCGCCCAGCACCACCGCGAGCGGGAACGGCTGCCCCGGGTTGACGGCGGCGAATGCACGAAAGTCGAGTGCGCCGCCGCGGTGCGCGAGCCAGCGCATGATCAGCTGGCGCTTGCCGATCAGCTGCTGGCGGTAGATGCCCAGGTTCTGGCGCAAGCGCGGCTTGGCCACCCCTTGCGGGCCGCGCGTGACCACCAGCCCCCAGGTGATCAGCGGCGCGGCGTCGCCCGGCCAGCAGATCTGCACCGGCAGGCGGTCAAGATCGACGTCGTCGGCCTCGGCGATGACCTCCTGGCAGGGCGCGCGGCGCTGCAGCGCGGGCTTCATGTCCCACAGCGCCTTGGCCATCTTCAACAACCGGGCGGCATCGCGCACGCCGCGCGGCGGCTCGGGCTCTTTCAGGCTGGCGAGCATGTGGCCCAGGTCGCGCAACCCGTCCAGCGACTCGCTGCCCATGCCCAGGGCCACCCGTTCAGGGGTGCCGAACAGGTTGGTCAGGCAGGGAAATTTGTAACCGGCCGGCTGCTCGAAGAGCAGCGCCGGGCCGGCGGCGCGCAGCACGGCGTCGCTGATTGCCGTCATTTCGAGGCGCGGCGATACCGGTTCGGCGACACGAACCAGCTTTTTGCGGCTTTCGAGCTGGCCGATGAAGTCGCGCAGGTCTCTGTATTTCATTTGCGACAGTTATAAAGACTTCGCTTCATATGCTTGACTCGATATATTTCAATTTTTAGAATCCGCGAAGTTTTTGGCGCCGTGCAGGGTTAACCCTTGGTCATCATGACCTACGCCGGAGCCATCCACAGGCAGACCGTCCGCCGCGATGGCGTCGTCTCAAGGCCTGCCTGGACCGCGGAATCATTATCACTGTCGCCCCGAGTTCGCTGCAGCGGGCCGGGCGCCGCCAAGGGTGGGCACAGCGCCACGGCGCTGCCCGCCGCAAGGAAAGGAAAACAATGAAGAGCTTGCAAAAGCTTCGAGCCGCCGCCGAATCGACCCGCCGATCGGCCGCACTGTTCGCCGGCGATGTCGGCCGCGGCATGCTCGAGATCGGCCACAACGGCCTGGCGATGCTGGGTCTGACGGTGGTCGTCGTGCTGGTGTTCGCCGCCGGGCGGCCCGATCTGCGCGAGCGCACCGAAACCTGGGCGCTGAGCTGGCTGCAAGAGCGCCAGGGCAGCCGCAGCGACGCATCGGACGACACCGACCTCGCCGATGTCCAGCCCAAGGCCGAACCCAGCGCGGTCGAGCGCGCCACCGCGGTGCATCCCAGCGCGCTGAACAAGCAGCAAGCGGCACTGGCGAAATGGATCTCGCGCCGCTACAACGTCGCGCTCGAGCCGGTTGGCCGCCTGGTGCAGGAAGCCTGGACCATCGGCCACAGCGTCGGCCTGGACCCGACGCTCATCCTGGCGATCGCCGCGATCGAGTCGCGCTTCAACCCGTTCGCGCAGAGCTCGATGGGCGCGCAGGGGCTGATGCAGGTGATGACGCGGGTGCACGTCGACAAGTACCAGCCCTTCGGCGGCACGCACGCCGCGTTCGACCCGATCAGCAACCTGAAGGTCGGCGTGCAGGTGCTGCGCGAGTGCATCGCGCGCGCCGGCAGCGTCGAAGCCGGCATCCGCTGGTACGTCGGTGCGGCCAACCTGGCCAGCGACGGCGGCTACCTGCGCAAGGTGCTGACCGAGCAGGGGCACATGAAGCGCGTGAGCAACGGCGGCAGCGTGGCGACCAACGTGCCGATCTACCGCGCACCCAAGCCTACGGCGCCGGCGCAAGAGGCCTCGGCTGAGCCGGCGCAGCACGCCGTGCCTGAACTGGTGGCGCTGGCCGACTGAGAGGGCGAACCGAGGCCGAATCGAGCCTTGACTGACCGCGGGTCGCGCCCGCCGCTGCACGACATGCCGAGCCGCTAAACTCGCGGCGCTGCGCAACTGGCGATGAGGCGGCCCGCCGGGCCGCCGAGGTGGGCCACCACCGTGGAGCGCGGTGAGCGGCGCGGCGCGCCGCATCAATCGGCCGTTCGCCTGGGCAGCCCGTCGATCCGCACGGCACGACGCCGGTGGCGCGACGGGACAGCTTCACCGGAGAACCGCCATGTTTGACCGCTCCCAATCGACCGTTGCCAAGGTCGACCCCGAAGTCTGGGCCGCCATCGAGGCCGAGAACCGCCGCCAGGAAGAGCACATCGAGCTGATCGCGTCGGAGAACTACGCCTCGCCCGCGGTGATGGCCGCGCAGGGCTCGCAGCTGACCAACAAGTACGCCGAAGGCTACCCCGGCAAGCGCTATTACGGCGGCTGCGAAAACGTCGACGTGGTCGAGCAGCTGGCCATCGACCGCATCAAGCAGCTGTTCGGCGCCGAGCACGCCAACGTGCAGCCGAATTCCGGCTCGCAGGCCAACCAGGGCGTGTTCTTCGGCCTGCTGCAGCCGGGCGACACCATCATGGGCATGAGCCTGGCCGAGGGCGGCCACCTGACCCACGGCA
>CALBTN010000121.1 GCA_937967345.1 uncultured Rubrivivax sp.
TTGGTCGAGATCGGCGCCACCTGGTACAGCCGCGTCTCGCGGAACTTGCGCTCGATGTCGTATTCCTCGGCGAAGCCGAAGCCGCCGTGGGTTTGCAGGCACACGTTGGCCGCTTCCCAGCTGGCCTTGGCCGCCAGGTACTTGGCCATGTTGGCCTGCGCGCCGCAGGGCAGGTGCGCGTCGTAGCGGCGCGCCGCCTCGAAGCGCATCAGGTTGGCGGCCTCGACTTCGATCAAGGCATCGGCGATCGGGAACTGCACGCCTTGGTTGCGCCCGATCGGCCGGTCGAACACGACGCGCTCGTTGGCGTACCTGGTGGCGCGGTCGATGAACCAGTAGCCGTCGCCGATGCACTCGGCGGCGATCAGCGTGCGCTCGGCGTTCAGGCCGTCGAGGATGTACCTGAAGCCCTGGCCCTCCTCGCCGATCAGGTTGTCGGCCGGGATCTCCAAGTTGTCGAAGAACAGCTCGTGGGTCTCGTGGTTGACGAGGTTGGGGATCGGCCGCAACTCGAGCCCTTGGCCGATCGCCTGGTGCAGGTCGACGACGAACACCGACATGCCCTCGCTCTTCTTGCGCACCTCGGCCAGCGGCGTGGTGCGCGCCAGCAGGATCATCAGGTCGGAATGCTGCACCCGGCTGATCCACACCTTCTGTCCGTTGACGAGGTAGCGATCGCCGCGCCGCACGGCGCTGGTCTTGATCCTGGTGGTGTCGCTGCCGGTGCTCGGCTCGGTCACTGCCATCGACTGGATGCGCAGCCGGCCGGCGGCGATGGCGGGCAGGTACTTGTCCTTCTGCGCCGGGCTGCCGTGGCGCAGCAGCGTGCCCATGTTGTACATCTGGCCGTGCACCGCGCCGGCGTTGCCGCCGCTGCGGTTGATCTCTTCCATGATCACCGTGGCGGCGCCCAGGCCCAGGCCGGTGCCGCCGTAGGGCTCGGGGATCATCGCCGCCAGCCAGCCGGCTTCGATCAGCGCATCGACGAAGGCCTCGGGGTAAGCCGCCTGCGCATCGACCTTGCGGAAGTACTCGTCGGGAAACTGGCGGCACAGCTGCCGCACCGCGTCGCGGATCTCCTGGTGGGCGTCGGGTTCGTTGTACATGGTCGTGCCTTGCGCGTTCAGGCCAGCGTGGCGCTGGCGTCCATTGCCAGTTGGCCTGCGGGCGTGCGCGCCCACAGCCTGACAGCGCGCTCGCCGTCGCGGCGGCCGCAGACCTGGAACGGCGCGACGTCGAAGATCGGCTCGAGCGCGCGGAACTCGAAGCGCGCCACGGTGGCCTCGGGCAGCGCGCGGTGCAGCAGCTCGAGCAGCAGCGTGGCGATCAGCGGCCCGTGCACCACCAGCCCCGGGTAGCCCTCCACGGCGGTCGCGTAGCGGCGGTCGTAGTGGATGCGGTGGCCGTTGAAGGTCAGCGCCGAGTAGCGAAACAGCAGCACCTCGTCGGGCACGATCTGCCGCGTCCACTGCGCGTCGGCAGGTGCCGGCACGCCGGCCGGCGTCGATTCGCCCGGCTGCGGCATGTCGCGGTAGACGATGTCGTGGCGCTCGGTGATGACCCGCCCGTCATCGGCGTGGATCTCGTGGCGCAGGTTGACGAACACCAGCGGCCCGCTGCGGCCGTGCTTGAAGCGCAGGTCCTCGATCAGCGAGTGGCGCTGCAGCGCCTGGCCGATGCGCAGCGGCGCGTGGAACTCGATGCGGCTGCCGGCCCACATGCGCCGCGGCAGCGGCACCGGCGGCAGGGAGCCGCCGCGCTTGGCGTGGCCGTCGCTACCGATCCGTGACTGCCGCGCCAGCGGCAGGAAGTACAGCCAGTGCCAGCACGGCGGCAGCGCATCGCCGGGCTGCGACGGCGAGTCGTCGCGGTCCAGCGTGGCCGCCAGCGCCCGTGGCGGCACGACGGTTGCCACGTCGTGCAGCAGCTCGGTCCGCCCGATCCAGCCGCGCAGCAGGTTGATGTCCAGTGCCATCGCCGCGTCTGCTTCGCTCGCGGCCGCCGCCGCCGTCAGTGCCCGCTGCTCGCGGCGCGCAGCTCACGCTGCAATTGCGCGATCTGGTCCAGCAGGTCCACCGCCAAGGCCGCGCCCGGCAGGTTCAGTTCCAGGTCGTGCAGCAGCCGCAGCGCCACGCGCGTGCGCTGCAGACTGGCGCCGCTGAACAGCCAGCTGGCCGGGCCATCGCCCTGCGGTTCGAGCACGCCGTGCTCGACCAGCTGCAGCACCAGCTCGCGTTCGCTGCCGCAGGCCTGGCACAACTCCAGCAGCGACAGCCAGACCTCGTCCTCGACCACCTGGCAATGCAGTACCGACACGGTTGTCGTCATGACTTCGCCCCCATCGCCTCACGCGGGTTGAAGGATTGCACCCGCGCCAGGTCTTCCCAGGCGCGGCGCTGCGCGTCGTCGGGCGGCGGCGGCATCGCGATGTGCAGCACCACGTACAGGTCGCCCGGGTTCGCACCCGGGATGCCCTTGCCCTTCAGCCGCAGCTTGCGCCCGGGCGCCGAGCCGGCCGGCACCGTCAACTGCACGCTGCCATCGGGCAGCGGCGCGTCCACCGTGGCGCCGAGCGCGGCTTCCCACGGCGCCAGCGGCAGGTCCAGGTAGACGTCGCGGCCGTCGACGCGGTACAGCGGGTGCGGTGCGAAGGCGATTTCCAGGTACAGATCACCGGCCGCGCCGCCGTCGAAGCCGGGCATGCCCTGGCCGGCCAGCCGCAGGTGCTGGCCTTCGCGCACCCCCACCGGGATGGCGACGTCGAGCGTGCGCTCCTGCAGGCTGACGCGGCCCTGCGCGTCGAAGCTCGGCATCTGCAGCCGCAGGCTGCGCCGCGCGCCGCGGTAGGCGTCGAGCAGGTCGATCATCACCTTGGCATGGTGGTCCTGCGCGCGCGGCGGCGTGCGCGATGCACGGTGCGAGCGCGCCTGCGCCCGGCCGCGGCCGAACAGCGCCTCGAAGAAATCGCTGTGCGCCTGGGCGTCGAACTCGGCGTCGCCGCCGCGGAACTCATAGCCCGCATCCCAGCCCGGCGGCGGCTGGTCGGCGCCGGGCTGCCAGCGCTTGCCGACGTCGTCGTAGGCGGCGCGCTTTTCCGGGTCTTTCAGCACTTCGTAGGCTTCGCCGATCTCCTTGAAGCGCGCCTCGGCGCCCGGCTCCTTGTTCAGGTCGGGGTGGTGCTTGCGCGCCAGCCGGCGGTAGGCATGCTTGATGTCATCGGCGCTGGCATCGCGCGCCACGCCCAACGTCTGGTAGTAGTCCTTGAACTGCATCGCTTCGCGCCCTGCCGAGTTGGCTGCAACGCATCTTATGCGGCGGGCCCCTTCAGCTCGATGACGTTGCCTTCGGGGTCATGGATGTAGATCGACGGGCCTTCGCCTTCGGCGCCGTTGCGCCGCGCGGTGGCGCCGGCCGCGACGCCATGCAAGCGCAGGTGGGCGCGGATCGCGGCTTCGTCGAAGGGCTCGACGCGCAGGCAGAAGTGGTCGAGATTGCGCCCCTCGCGCCCTGGCGCGGCGCCGCCGGCACGGCCCAATGCGCCTTGCGCCGGCACCAGGTCGATCAGCGCGCGCCCGGCGCGCAACTGCACCAGGCCGATGTCGTCCTGCCGGCGTTCGATCGGGCAGCCCAGCACTTCACGGTAGAAGCGCAGCATGGGTTCCAGGTCGGCGACGCGCAGCACCAGATGGTCGATGTCGCGGATCGGAATGGCTCTGGGGTTCATGGGCAGCGGCCAGCATGCCACAGCCCGCGCGGCGGCGGGCCAGACGACGGCGTGCCACATCGGCAGCCACTACACTTTTCGCCGATGGACGACCCCAGCGCCTCGCCGATCGGCCCGCAGCAGGCCGAGCTGATCGGCCGCCGGGTGTCGATCATCGTCGGCAGCCGCGACGCGGCGCTGCGCCCGCACCTGATGCGCGCGCTGGGCTGCCGCCTCAGCGCCGACCGGCGCGTGCTCACCGTGTGGATCAACCCGCGCCCGGCCGCGCAGGTGCTGGCCGACCTGCGCGCCAATGGCCGCATCGCGGTGGTGTGCAGCGAGCCGACCACGCACCGCACCTTGCAGCTCAAGGGCGACGATGCCCAGGTGCTGGAGTGCGGCGACGACGGCGAGGCGCTGGCCGAGCGCCATCTGAACCGCTTCATCGACGAGCTGGCCGACATCGGCCTGGCCGCCGAAGTGGCGCGCACGTTGCTGACGCGCGACGGTGGCCTGGTGGCGCTGCGCTTCACGGTGCGCGAGGCCTACGACCAGACGCCGGGGCCGCAGGCCGGCACGGCGCTGCACGCGGCGGCTGCCCCCGGGGGCGCGGCATGAACACGCCCCACGACTCAGCGAACCCACCGCGCCGCCGCGCCAGCGACCAGCGCGGGCTGCAACCCGAGGCCTGTGCCGGCGGCGCACCCCATGCGGCGCTGGACCTGGACGACATCCGCGCCTGCATGGAAGGCACGATCCCCGGCGTGATGGCCACCTGTGACCGTGACGGCGTGCCCAACGTCACCTACGTCTCGCAGGTCGAATACGTTGACGCGCGCCACCTGGCGCTGTCGTTCCAGTTCTTCAACAAGACGCGGCGCAACGTGCTGGCCAACCCGGTGACCGAGTTGCTGGTGACCCACCCGCGGCACGGCGCGATGTACCGCATCGCTGCGCGCTACCTGCGCACCGAAACCGCAGGCGCGGTGTTCGAGCGCATGCGCGCCAAGCTCGCCGGCATCGCCTCGCACTCGGGCATGGCCGGCGTGTTCCACCTGCGCGGCGCCGACCTGTACGCGGTCGATACGGTCGAGCAGGTGCTGGCGCCGCAGGCGGCCAGCAGCGGCGATGCGCCGAACCGGCTGTCGGCGCTGCGCCGCGCCGCGTTGTGCCTGGCCACGGCCGGCGACTTCGATGGCCTGGTCGAGCAGCTGCTCGATGCGGTGGCGCAAGAGTTCGGCATCGCGCACGCCATGCTGCTGATGCTCGACGCCGGCGGCGATCGGCTCTACACCGTGGCCAGCCGCGGTTACGCGCATTCGGGCGCGGGCGCCGAGATCGCGCTGGGCGACGGCGTCATCGGCGTGGCCGCGCGCATGGCCGCGCCGATCCGCATCAACCACGCCACCACCGAATACAGCTACCTGCGCACGATGCGCGAGGGCGTGGCCGGCCACCTGCTGGGCCGCGAGATCCCGCTGCCCGGGCTGGCCGCGCCGGGCAGCCAGCTGGCACTGCCGCTGGCCTGCGGCGGCAAGCTGCTGGGCGTGCTCTACGTCGAAAGCCCGCAGGATCTGCGCTTCGACTGGGACGACGAGGACGCGCTGCTGACGCTGGCCACGCAGGCCGCGCTGCAGCTGCACGCGCTGGCGGCCGACGGCGATGCGGCCGACGCCGAGCC
>CALBTN010000122.1 GCA_937967345.1 uncultured Rubrivivax sp.
CGCGGCCAAGGACGTGGCGATGCACGTCGCGGCGATGAAGCCGGCGGCGCTGTCGGCCGCCGAGGTGCCGGCCGAGCTGGTCGACAAGGAGCGCCGCATCGCCGCCGAGAAAGCCGCCGAGTCGGGCAAGCCGGCCGAGATCGTCGCCAAGATGGTCGAAGGCGCGGTGCAGAAATACCTGAAGGAGATCTCGCTGGTCGACCAGGTCTTCGTCAAGGCGGCCGACGGCAAACAAAGCGTGGGCGCGATGCTCAAGGACACCAAGACCGCGGTGAAGGGCTTCACCTTGTACGTGGTCGGCGAGGGCATTGAAAAGCGCAGCGACGACTTCGCCGCCGAAGTCGCCGCGCAGATGGCGGCGGCCAAGGCGCAGTAGCAGGCACGCGGCGCGGCAACCGCCGCGCCGTACACTGAACCACGCGCCGAACGGAAGGACGCTATGCCGGCATACAAGCGCATCTTGTTGAAGCTGTCGGGCGAGGCCCTGATGGGCGACGATGCCTACGGCATCAACCGCGCCACGATGGTGCGCATGGTGCGCGAGGTGCAGGAGGTGACCGCGCTGGGTTGCGAGGTGGCGGTGGTCATCGGCGGCGGCAACATCTTCCGCGGCGTGGCCGGCGGCTCGGTCGGCATGGACCGCGCCACCGCCGACTACATGGGCATGCTGGCCACGGTGATGAACTCGCTGGCGCTGGCCGACACCATGCGCCAAGAGGGCATGACCGCGCGCGTGATGTCGGCCATCGGCATCGAGCAGGTGGTCGAGCCCTACGTGCGGCCCAAGGCGCTGCAGTACCTGGAAGAAGGCAAGATCGTCGTCTTCGCCGCCGGCACCGGCAACCCGTTCTTCACCACCGACACCGCCGCGGCGCTGCGCGGCGCCGAGATCGGCGCGCAGGTGGTGCTCAAGGCGACCAAGGTCGACGGCGTGTACAGCGCCGACCCGAACAAGGACGCCAGCGCCACGCGCTATGCGACGATCAGCTTCGACAAGGTCATCGCGATGAACCTGCAGGTGATGGACGCCACCGCGTTCGCGCTGTGCCGCGACCAGAAGCTGCCGATCAAGGTGTTCAGCATCTTCAAGCCCGGCGCGTTGAAGCGTGTGGTGCAGGGCGAGGACGAAGGCACGCTGGTGCACGTCTGAATCCCAACCGATGGTGAGTGTGTGATGAGCATTGCAGACATCAAGCAAACGGCCGAGCACAAGATGGCCCGCACGATCGAGTCGATGAAGGCCGAGCTGCAAAAGGTGCGCACCGGCCGCGCGCACCCGGGGCTGCTCGACCAGGTGCATGTCGACTACTACGGCTCGATGGTGCCGCTCAGCCAGGTGGCGAACCTGACGCTGCTGGACGCGCGCACGATCGGCGTGCAGCCCTGGGAAAAGGGCATGGGCGCGAAGATCGAGAAGGCGATTCGCGAGTCCGATCTCGGCCTGAACCCGGCCTCGCAGGGCGACTTGCTGCGCGTGCCGATGCCGGCGTTGACCGAGGAGCGGCGCCGCGAGCTGACCAAGGTGGTGCGCCACACCGGCGAGGAGTCCAAGGTGGCGGTGCGCAACCTGCGCCGCGAGGCCAACGAGCAGCTGAAGAAGCTGCTCAAGGACAAACTGGTCAGCGAGGACGACGAGCGCCGCGCGCAGGACGAGGTGCAAAAGCTCACCGACCGCACCATCGCCGAGATCGACCGCCTGGTGCACGCCAAGGAAGCCGACGTCCTGGCCGTCTGACACGCGCGTGAACCCGTCCGACCGCCGTAGCGACCCGAGCGTGCCGCGCCATGTGGCGCTGGTGATGGACGGCAATGGCCGCTGGGCGCGCAAGCGCTACATGCCGCGGGTGTACGGCCACAAGCAGGGCGTCGATGCGCTGGTGCGCGTGGTCAATACCTTTGCCGATCGCGGCGTCGACTGGCTGACCGTGTTCGCGTTCTCGTCGGAGAACTGGAAGCGCCCGTCCGACGAGGTCTCCGGCCTGATGAGCCTGGTGCTGGTGGCGGTGTCGAAGTACCTGGCCAAGATGGCCGGCGACGGCGTGCGCGTGCGCATCGTCGGCGACCGCGCCAAGGTGTCGAACAAGCTGCGCGACGCTTGGCAGTACGCCGAGAGCAGCACCGCGCACAACTCGCGGATCAACCTGTCGGTGTGCTTCAACTACGGCGGACGCTGGGACGTGGTGCAGGCCTGCCGCCGCGCGATGCTCGACCGCGTGGCGCCCGAGGCGCTGGACGAGGCGGCGCTGTCGCGCTACATGGCGCTGAGCTTCGCCCCCGACCCGGACCTGTTCATCCGCACCGGCGGCGAGATGCGCATCAGCAACTTCATGCTGTGGCAGTCGGCGTACTCGGAGTTCTTCTTTACCGAGCGGCTGTGGCCCGATTTCAGCGAGGCCGACGTCGACGCGGCGCTGCGCGCGTACCGGCAGCGCGACCGTCGCTACGGCGGCATCCCGAACGACGACCCGGTGCCGCAGCGCGGTTGAACGGCGCATCGATGCTCGGGCAGCGTGTCATCACCGCGATCGTTCTGCTGGCGCTGCTGGTGCCGGCGCTGTTCGCGTCGCAGCCGTGGCCGTTCCACCTGCTGACTCTGCTGCTGATCGCCGCCGCCGGCTGGGAATGGGGCCGCTTGAACCAGACCGGCATGGCCGCCAGCGTGGCGCTGGGCATCGGCCTGGCGCTGGCCTGCGCGGCGGCGCTGCTGGCCGGCTGGCCGCAGCGCCCACCGGTGCAGGCGTGGTGGCTGGCGCTGGCGGTGTGGGTGATCGGTGGCGCGCTGGCGCTGCGCGGCGGGCCGGCGTCGTGGCCGCGGCTGCCGCGCGGGCTGCGCCTGCCGCTGGGGCTGATCGCGTTGTGGGCCGCCTGGCTGGCGATGAGCCATGCGCGCAGCGTCGGCATCAACTTCATCCTGTCGGTGTTCTGTCTGGTGTGGGTGGCCGACATCGCGGCCTACTTCGGCGGACGTCGCTTCGGCAAGCGCAAGCTGGCGCCGGGCATCAGTCCGGGCAAGAGCTGGGAAGGCGTGTACAGCGGCATGGTCGGCGTGTTCGTGCTGACGCTCGTGTGGCGCGCGCTGGAGTCGCGCGTGGCAGTCGACAGCCTGAGCCTGTACGGCCGGCTGCTCGACCAATGGGGCCTGCTCGGCGGCCTGGCCGCGCTGGCCTTCCTGACCGGCATGAGCGTGGTCGGCGATCTGATGGAATCGCTGGTCAAGCGCGCTGCCGGCGCCAAGGACTCCAGCCGGCTGCTGCCGGGCCACGGCGGCGTGCTCGATCGCGTCGATGCGCTGTTGCCGGTGTTCCCGCTGGCGCTGGCGCTGCTGCCGGTGTGAAGGCCCGGCCATGACGACACGGCAGCGGCTGGTCATCCTTGGCTCCACCGGCTCGATCGGCACGAGCACGCTGGACGTCGTGGCGCGCCACCCCGAGCGCTTCGAGGTGCTGGGGCTGAGCGCGCAGCAGCGTGTCGACGAGCTCGTCGCGCAATGCCTGCGCTGGCGCCCGCGCTGGGCGGTGTTGCCCGACGAGGCGCGCGCGCGTGCCGCGCGCGATGCGCTGGGCGCGCACGGCGTGGCCACGCAGGTGCTCAGCGGCGCGCAGGCGCTGTGCGACATGGCCAGCGACCCCGAGGTCGACAGCGTGATGGCGGCCATCGTCGGCGCGGCCGGGCTGGCGCCGTGCCTGGCTGCGGCGCGCACCGGCAAGCGGCTGCTGCTGGCCAACAAGGAGGCGCTGGTGGTCGGCGGCGCGCTGTTCATGCGCGCGGTGCAAGAAGGCGGTGCCACGCTGCTGCCGATCGACAGCGAGCATTCGGCGATCTTCCAGTGCCTGCCGCAGCAGCGCGACCAGTGGCCGCACACCATCGACCACATCGTGCTCACCGCCTCCGGCGGGCCGTTTCGCACCCGCGATCCGGCCACCCTGGGCAGCGTGACGCCCGACGAAGCCTGCGCCCACCCGAACTGGGTGATGGGGCGCAAGATCTCGGTGGAC
>CALBTN010000123.1 GCA_937967345.1 uncultured Rubrivivax sp.
GTGATCCACCCGGCCAGCACCACGCACGGCCGCATCGACGCCGCCGCGCTGCGCGCCGCCGGCATCGGCCCCGGCACCATCCGCCTGAGCATCGGGCTGGAAGACGCCGACGACCTGATCGACGACCTGAAGCGCGCGCTGCGCGCGGCGGAGAAAGCGGCATGAAGCTCGATGTCCAAGGCCCCAATGGCTCGATGAAGGCCTACGCCTACACCGGCGGCAAACCCTTCGACCCCACGCTGCCGTGCGTGGTGTTCATCCACGGCGCGATGCAGGACCACAGCGGCTGGACGCTGCTGGCGCGCTGGTGCGCGCACCACGGCCACAGCGTGCTGGCGCTGAACCAGCCCGGGCATGGGCAAAGCGCCGGGCCGCCGCTGGCCAGCGTCGAAGCGCTGGCCGACTGGACGCTGGCGCTGATGACCGCGGCCGGCGTGCCGCAGGCCACGCTGGTCGGCCACAGCATGGGCACGCTCGTCGCACTGGAGGCCGCGGCGCGCGCGCCGGAGCGCGTCGCCCGACTGGTGCTGCTGGGTGCGGCGTACCCGATGAAGGTCAGCGACGCACTGCTGAGCACCGCGTGCGAAGCGCCGCACAAGGCCATCGACATGGTCAATGCGCTGTCGATCAGCAGTCTTGCCAGCAAGCCCAGCTACCCGGCGCCGGGCATGTGGCTGCACGGCAGCAACCGCGCGCTGATGCGCAACCAGCAGGCGCTGTGCAGCGACATCAACCTGTTCGAGCACGACTTTCGCGTCTGCGATGCCTACAGCGGCGGCGCCGCGGCGATGGCCCAGGTGCGCTGCCCGGCCACGCTGATCGTCGGCGCACGCGATCAGATGACGCCACCCAAGGCGACCAAGGAGCTGGCCGCGGCGCTGAAGGCCCGCGTCGTCACGGTGCCCAGCGGCCACCACCTGATGGCCGAGGCGCCGGACGCGGTGCTGGCGGGCCTGCGCGCGGCGCTGGACGGGTGACTCGGTCTTCCATTCGATCGCAGGCCAGCGATCGGCGAGCATCGGTCAACCCAGCATCGCGTCCAGATCCAGGGTGGAGCGCTGCCCGATCTGGTCGAAGTTCTGCGCCAGCCACGCTTCAGCCGCACGTTGTCCCTTGTCGTGCAACAACTGCAGGAACGCCCATTCGGCGTTGAGCTTGCTGGATGCATCGAAGCGGCGCAGTTCGGCTTCGCCGTCGATGCGGTGCATGTGCAGTTGCTTGTACCGGGCCGGGTCCAGGTGGCCGGCCTGCAGCTGGCGCGTGACGAAGCGGATCGCGCGCAGTTCGGCCAGCAGGCTGGCGTTGAAGGTGATCTCGTTGACGCGGTCGAGAATGTCGCGTGCGTTGCGCGGGATCTCGGGCGCGTCGATCGGGTTGATCTGCACGACGACGATGTCGCGCACGTCGCAGCGGTAGATGAGCGGGTGCAGCGCCGGGTTGCCGGCGTAGCCGCCGTCCCAATAGGCCTGGCCATCGATCTGCACTGCCGGGAACAGGTTGGGCAGGCAGGCCGATGCCATCACCGCGTCGGGCGACAGCTCGTGGTTGGTGAAGACGCGCACCCGCCCGGTGCGCACGTTGGTGGCCGAGATGAACAAGCTGACCGCCGAGCACGATTGCACGACGCCGAAATCGACGTGGTCGCGCAGAAAGTCATGCAGCGGGTTGAGGTTGCACGGGTTGAGCTCGTAAGGCGATGCCACGCGCGTCAGCAGGTCGGCCAGCAGGTAGCCGGGCGAGTTGTTCAGGCTCCAGTTGCCGCTGAGCTTGTCCCACGGGGTGCGCTGGATCAGGCTGAGCACCGCCGATTCGCTGGCGGCGCGCCAGAACTTGTGCAGCGCGCTGCGCGCACCCTGACGACCGCCTTTTTCCAGGCCGTCCGCGAGCACCACCGCGTTCATCGCGCCGGCGCTGGTGCCGCTGATCGCATCAATGACGATGCGCTCGTCGTGCAGCAGGCGGTCGAGCACGCCCCAGGTGAAAGCCCCATGCGAGCCGCCGCCCTGCAGCGCCAGGCTGATCTGTTTGGCCTGCTGGCCTGGTGTTGTGCGATCGGTCTTGCGGCTGGGTTGCGCGTTTGGCGTGCCCAGGTTCATGCGGCGATCTTGCCGGCAAATTCGACCAGACGCTTCGCCTGGAAGCGCACCGACGCGAGCACCTCATCGGTCACCTGGCCCATGTTGGCGCTGGCGCCGTAGGCGTTGCCGCCGGAGGCAAAGATCACCGGATCGGCGTAGCCCGGCGGCACGAGGATGGCGCCCCAGTGGATGAAGGTGGCGTACAGGCCCAACAGCGTCACTTCCTGGCCGCCGTGCACGTTCTGCGCGCTGGTCATCGCGCTGACGGCCTTGTTGGCCAGAGCCCCTTTGAGCCACAGCGGGCCCAGCGTGTCGATGAAGGCGCGCATCTGGCTGGCCACCGTGCCAAAGCGCGTCGGTGCGCTGAACAAGAAGGCATTGGCCCATTCCAGATCCTCGGGCGTGGCCTCGGGGATGTGCGCGGTCTTTTCGGCGTGGCCATACCAGGCCTCGACCGACTTGACGACTTCGGCCGGCGCGGTCTCGCGCACCTTGCGCAGCCGCACTTCGGCGCCGGCTTGCTGTGCGGCCTGCGCTGCGGCGTCGGCCATCGCGTGGTTGGTGCCGTAGGTGCTGTAGTAGACGACGGCGAGTTTGACGTTGCTCATGACAGTGCTCCTCTGGGGTTCAAGAACAAGACCTGAATGGCGTTCAGGCGGCGCGAACTTCCCGCTTCTCGTGTCGGTGTCGGTGTCGGTGTCGGTGTCGGTTCGAATCTGCACCACCGCAGCGGTTCAATCGGGAACCAGGGGTGGAAGCCGACATTGAAATCGTCGGCTGCGGGTGAGTGTAGGACCTTGGCGGGTTCGTTGACCGCCTCGGCGTCGGTGCAAGCGCCCGAGGCAAGACGCGCGCAGCGTCGCCCATGGCGACTTCGCCGATCTGCGGGCAGTGCGCCGGTGGACCGCCGACCTCGTGCGTCGATGCAATGGCGAGCACGACCCGCGGCGATGGTCAGGCCTGATCCGCGCGTGGTCGCACATCGCGACCGCCACCCTCAACCCTGAACGAACGCAGGTTCTCAGCGCTGCGGCTGGACGCGGCGATTGGCAGCCGCTGGCTGCCTGACGATGCGACAAGTGGCTTGACGCGCGCCGACGCTGAGTACCGTGGCTGCGCCTCGAAGTTCACAAGCCCGTTGGCATCAGCGCGACCGCGCCGCCGCAGCATCGGGCGCGAGCATCTGCCCGGCCCCGCCCTGCAGCCAGCGTTCGAGTTCCAGCCGCAGCAGCTCGGCGTGCTCGCGCTCCTCGGCTGCCAGTTCGCGGTACAGCTCGCGCTCGGGCGAGCCTTGGGCGCTGTCGTTCGCCTTGTCGGCAAAGTAGCTCGCCGCCCGCTGCTCGAGCGCGATCGCCACGCGGAACAGCTGCTGCGGCCGCTCGGGTGCGCCGTGCACGCCAGCGTAGATCGCGGCGCGCGCCAGGCTGAAGCTCGACGCGACCGGCGGTGCGGCGACGTGATAGCGCCGCGACAGCGTCGCCATGTGCTCGGCTTCCATCTCGGCGAAGCGCTTGAACAGGTCGGCCAGCGACGCATCGCCGGCCTGCGCCGCGGCGCGGGTGTAGAAGTCGCGCCCGCCCAGCTCGATCTCGAAGGCGCTGCGGATCGCCTCGTGCACCACGGCGCCGGCCACGTCGCGTGCACCCAGCCGCTGCAGCGGGCCGGCGCAGTGCGGGCACTGACCGTAGGGAAAGGCGAACCCCTCGCTGACCTTCGCGCATTGTTCGCAGCGCCACTGCAGCAGCTCACCGGCACAGCAGATGTATTCGCCGTCGGCATCGTCGTCCAGCGGCTGCTGGCACTTGGGGCACTTCAGGGCTGAAGCCATGGTCGGTCTCCGGGTGGCGCTGGCATCAGGCCAACTGCGCTTCGGCCGCCTCGGCCAGCGCGCGCGCGGCCTCGGCCGACACCGGCCAGGCGCGCTGCGCATCGCGCAGGTAGGCGGCGATCGCGCTGGCCGCGCGCCGCCCGGCGCCCATGGCCAGGATCACGGTGGCGCCGCCGGTGACGATGTCGCCGCCGGCGAACACGCCCGGCAGGTTGGTCGCCTGGGTTGCTTCGTCGGCGACGATGTAGCCACGCCGGTCCAGGCCCAGGCCGCCGGTCGAGCGGCCGATGATCGGGTTCGCCTTGGTGCCGAGCGCGTAGATCACGGTGTCGCAGTCGAGGTCGACCGTCTCATCGGTGGCCTCGGGCTTGCGCCGGCCGCGCTCGTCGGGCTCGCCCAGGCGCATCCGCCGCGCACGCAGGCCGCGCACGTCGCCTTGGGCGTCGAGCAGGACCTGCTCGGGCGCGTGCAGGAAGCAGAACTCGACGCCCTCTTCCCTGGCGTGGCGCAGTTCCTCGATGCGCGCCGGCGCCTCCGCCTCGGTGCGGCGGTAGACGCAGCGCACGCGGTCCGCGCCCAGCCTTCTCGCCACGCGCAGGCAGTCCATCGCGGTGTTGCCGGCGCCGATCACCACCACCTGCCGGCCCATGCCCACCGGCGTGCCCTGGTAGGGGAACTGGTCGCCGCCCATCAGGTTCACCCGCGTCAGGAACTCGTTGGCCGACAGCACCTGGCCCGCGTTCTCGCCCGGGATGCCGAGGAAGGTCGGCGCGCCCGCGCCGGCGGCGGCGACGACCGCATCGAAACCCTTGGCCTGCATCAGCTGCGCCAGGGTGAAGGTCTTGCCGATGACCTTGTTCAGCTCGAAGCGCACGCCCATTTCGCCCAGGCGCCGCACCTCCTTGTCGATGATGTCGCGCGGCAGCCGGAACGACGGGATGCCGTAGCGCAGCACGCCGCCGACCACGTGCAGCGCCTCGTACACCGTGACCTCGGCGCCGAAGCGCGCGAGATCCGCCGCGGCCGCCAGCCCGCCCGGCCCGGAGCCGACGATCGCCACCTTGCCCAACGACCCCGGCTCGGCCAGGAGCCTGGCCGGCCGCGCCTTGCCGTGGTCGCCGACGAAGCGCTCCAGCCGCCCGATCGCCACCGGCTCCAGCTTCTTCTTGACGATGATGCACTGCGCCTCGCATTGGCGTTCCTGCGGGCACACGCGGCCGCACACCGACGGGAAGATGCTCGACTCGTTGATCGTCTCCAACGCGCCGTCGAGGTCGCGCACGATCAGCTGGCGGATGAACTTCGGGATGTCGATGCTCACCGGGCAGCCTGCGATGCAGGTCGGCTTGTGGCACTGCACGCAGCGCTCGGCCTCGTACAGCGCGTCGGCCCAGTTGTAGCCGAGGTTCACTTCATTGAAGTTTGCGGCGCGCTCGCGCGGATTGCGCTCGGGCATCGGCGCCTGGTGCGGCGTCACCGCCGAATACTTCTTGTAGGTGCGCTTGCCGTCGATGATCAGCGCCTTCTCCAGCCCGCACACCTGGTCGAAGTCGGCGCTGGCCTGCGTCTCCTGCGCCTTGAAGCGGCGCTGGCGCGCGTTCAACTCGGTGAAGTCGATCTGGTGCGCGTCGAAGTCGGGGCCGTCGACGCAGGCGAAGCGCACCTCGCCATCGACCGTGACGCGGCACGAGCCGCACATGCCGGTGCCATCGACCATGATCGTGTTCAGCGACACCATCGTCTTCACGCCGAAGGGCCTTGTCACCTCGGCGCAGGCCTGCATCATCGGCATCGGCCCGATCGCCACCACCAGATCGGGCTTCGGGCCGTCGCGCTCGAGCAGATCGCGCAAAGCGGTGGTGACGAAGCCCGGCCGGCCCGAGCTGCCGTCGTCGGTGCACACGATCAGCTCGTCGCTGTGCTCGCGCAGGCGTTCATCCCAGAAGATCAGCTCCCGGCTGCGAAAGCCGACGATCGTGGTGGTGCGGTTGCCGGCGGCGCGAAACGCGCGCAGCTGCGGGAAGATCGGCGCCACGCCGAGCCCGCCGCCGACCAGCACCACATGGCCGACCGCGCTGATGTGCTGCGGCAGCCCGAGCGGGCCGGCGAGGTCGGCGATCGCGTCACCCTCGGCATAACGGTCGCGCATCTCGCGCGTGGTCTTGCCCAGCGCCTGGATCACCAGCGTGACGGTGCCGCGCTCGCGGTCGTAGTCGGCCACGGTCAGCGGGATGCGCTCGCCGCCGTCGTGCAGCCGCACGATGACGAAGTGGCCGGGCTCGGCCGCGGCGGCGACATCGGGCGCGGCCAGCTCCCACAGGAACGAGGCGGCAGAGAACTGCTCGCGGCGAACGATCGGCACCATGGTGTTGGGTTCCTTCACGACCGGCGCCACCGATCGCGCTTGTTTTCGGTATTGCGGTACCGTTTTACTGCTATGAGTTGCGCTGCGACAGCCGATCTGCGCCCGCGCTGATCTGCATCAAGCGCCGGCACGCCGTGGCGGGCTCCGAGCCCGCGCGCGCCACCCGGCCACCGGCACGCCCTGGCGCGGACAATGCCCGCATGTCACGCACCCTGATCGCTCGAACGCTGTCGGTCATCGGCCACCCGGCGCTGCTGATGCCGGCGTCGATCGCCACCGCGGCACGCATAGCCGATGCACCGCCACCGCTGCTGCGCCTGGCGGTGGGCTCGGCCGTGGCCGTGGCGGCCATCGTCGGCGTGTTCAGCCTGTGGCAGGTGCACACCGGCCGCTGGCGCCATGTGGACGCCTCGCTGCCCGGCGAGCGCCGCCAGCTCACCCGGCTGCTGGCCGCACTGCTGTGCGGCATCGCCGCGCTGGCCTGGGCCAGCGGTCAGGCGGTGCCGGTGGCGGCCGGGCCGCTGCTGGTGGCGCTGCCGGTGCTGGCCGCGCACGCGCTGCGCGGGCGCATGAAGCTGTCGCTGCATGCGGCCTATGCGGCCGTGGCTGCGCCGCTGCTGTGGCCGCAACTGCCGCTCGTGGCCGCCGCGGTGTTTCTGGCGCTGGCCGTGGCCTGGTCGCGGCTGCAGTTGCGCCGCCACACCCGCGCCGAGGTGCTGGCCGGGTTGCTGCTGGGCGCGGGCGCGGGCGCGCTGCTGCGGGCGCTGCTGTCGTGATGTGACGCGCGGCGCGGCCGCCGCGCCGCCACCCCGGCGTAGCGGACCCCTTGGCGCGGCACGTTGGCGCCGATCAGAGTCCGTGAAGTATTCCGGCGCGTCCGAGCGGGCGTCCGAAAGGGTGTCGATCCAGGCGCAAAGCACAGCCGTAGCCCGGGCTACGGCGAGCATTTGCAACGACGAGCGGCGCCGTTTCGGCGCGTTCGAGCGGGCGTGGCGGAATGCTTCACAGACTCTCAGGCCCAGTGCTGGCTCACCAGCTCGCGCACCAGCGCAATCGCCTGCTCCATCAGCCGACCGGCCGGCCGCTGCACCGAGGTCGCCAGCCGCAGCGTGGTGCTCAAGCGCGGCTTGCCTATGGGCCGTGCCATCAGCTGCTGTTCGTTGCCGCTGCGGCGTACGGCGTTGAGCGTCAACACCGCGTGGAAGCCGTCGTGCTGCACCAGGTCGAGGATGGTCGGCACGCTTTCGATCTCCAGCGCGACGCGGGCCTCGAGCCCGGCGTCGGCCAGCGCGGCGTCGATCAGCATGCGCATCGAGTGCGGCCGCGGCGGAATCACCAGCTCGGTCGCGGCCAGTTGCGCCAGGCTGGCCGGCGCACCCACCAGCCGGTCGCGCGCCGAGGCCGGCCGCGCCCCGACCAGGTAGATCGGTTCGACGCGCAAGGCGCTCAGCTCGATGCCCGACTGCGACACGCCGCTGTAGACGAGCGCGAAGTCAACGCGCCCCACGGCCAGCCATTCCAGCAGGTGGTCGGACAGGCCCTCGACCACGCCGAAGCGGGCGTCGGGGAAACGCTCGCGAAAGCCGCGCACCAGCGGGCCGGCGAGGGTGCGGCTGACGCTGGGCGGCAGGCCGATCACCAGCCGGCCCGACACCGCGCCGCGCTGCTGCTCCAGGTCGAGCTGCGCGCGCCGTACCTGCTGCAGGATGCCGCGCGCATGGTCGAGAAGCCGCTTGCCCGCCGCGGTGAGCGTGACGCCGCGCCCGGTGCGCTGGAACAGCGTCTGGCGCACTTCGACTTCGAGGGCGCGCACCTGCCGGCTCAAGGCCGGCTGCGCGATGCTCAGGAACCGCGACGCCAGCGTGAAGCTGCCGAACTCGGCCACCTGCACGAAGTATTCGAGCTGCTTCAGGTCCACGCGGCGTCCATGGCGGTAGCGGCGCAGTCGGCGGCGACGGCGTCCGGGCCGCGACTCAGGGGAGGAACTCTTCGGTGTCGATCTCGGCCTGCGTCGCCGCGCTGTAGCGCGCGCCGGCGACGCTGTGGCGGTTGATCAGCGCGTCCAGCCGCTGCAGCACACCGCCATCCAGCGTCACCGCGTCGGCGCCGAGGTTGTCCTGCAGGTGCGCGGGCTGCGTCGTGCCCGGCAGCGCGACCAGCTCGTCGCCGCGCGACAGCACCCAGGCGATCGCCAGCTGCGCCATGCTGCAGCCGGCGTCGCGCGCGATCGCCGCGTAGCCGTCGAGCAGCTTCAGGTTGGCCGCGTAGTTGTCAGGCTGAAAGCGCGGCATGCCGCGGCGCAGGTCCTTCTCGTGCAGCAGCGACACGTCGCGCAGCGCGCCGGTGAGGAACGCGCGCGCGGTCGGGCTGAAGGCGACCAGCGCCGCGCCGATGTCGCGGCAGGCCTGCAGCACGCCGATCTCGACGTTGCGGCTGCACAGCGAATACTCCGACTGCACGGCCGCGATCGGGTGCACCGCGTGCGCACGCTTCAACGTCGCCGCCGACACTTCCGACAAGCCCAGCGCGCGCACCTTGCCATCGCGCACCAGTTCGGCCATCGCGCCGACCGAGTCCTCGATCGGCACGGCCTTGTCCCAGCGGTGCAGGTAGTACAGGTCGATGTGCTCGACGCCCAGGCGCTGCAGGCTGTCCTCGCAGTTGCGGCGGATCGCCTCGGGGCGGCCGTCGATCACGCGCTTGATGCCGTCGCCTGGAGACACCCCGGCCATGCCGCCCTTGCTGGCCAGCACGAGCTGGTCGCGCCGCGTCTTCAGCACGCGGCCGACCAGGGTTTCATTGGCGCCAAAGCCGTACAGCGCCGCGGTGTCGAGCATGGTCACGCCCAGGTCGAGCGCACGGTGCAGCAGCGCCTCGGCCACGTCCGCCGGCGGCGGCACGCCGTAGGCGTGGCTCAGGTTCATGCAGCCCAGGCTCACCGCCGAGACGCTGAACGGGCCGATGCGGCGCGTGCGCACGCTCAGGCGGCCAGCTGCCGCTCCAGCTTGTCCAGCACCTGGTAACACGGTAGCACCTGCGCGACGCTGGCATTGGGCTCGCGGCCCTCTTTGATGGCGGCGAAGAACTCGCGGTCCTGCAGCTCGATGCCGTTCATCGACACCGCCACCTTCGACACGTCGATCTTGTGCTCCTTGCCATCGAACAGGTCGTCGTAGCGTGCGAGGTAGGTGGCGCTGTCGCCGATGTAGCGGAAGAAGGTGCCCAGCGGGCCGTCGTTGTTGAAGCTCAAGCTCAGCGTGCAGATCGCGCCGTTGGCGGCCTTGAGCTGGATGCTCATGTCCATCGCGATGCCCAAGCTCGGGTGGATCGGCCCCTGCAGCGCGTGGGCCTGCACGACGGGTGAGCCGCACTGGTAGGCGAACAGGTCGACCGTGTGCGCCGCGTGGTGCCACAGCAGGTGGTCGGTCCAACTGCGCGGCTGGCCCAGCGCGTTCATGTTCGTGCGGCGGAAAAAATAGGTCTGCACGTCCATCTGCTGGATGTGGAACTCGCCCGCCTCGATGCGCTGGTGCACGAACTGGTGGCTGGGGTTGAAGCGCCGCGTGTGGCCGCACATCGCGACCAGCCCGGTCTTGTTCTGCAGCGCGACCACTTCGTCGCCGTCGCTGAGCTTGTCGCACAGCGGGATCTCGACCTGCACGTGCTTGCCGGCCTTCAGGCAGGCCAGCGTCTGCGCGGCGTGCATCTGCGTGGGCGTGCACAGGATCACCGCGTCCACTTCCTTCAAGGACAGGCTGTCGGCCAGGTTCGTCGTGACGTGGCCGATGCCGTACTTGGCTGCCACCTCCTTGGTCTTGTCCAGGTCGCGGCTGATCAGCGACACCACCTCGACACCGTCGATCAGCTTGATGGCATCCAGATGCTTGATGCCGAAAGCGCCGGCGCCGGCGAGGGCCACCTTGATCGTCATGACTGGTTCTCCAGGATCAGATGGCCGACCGCGGTGTTGCTCGCCGGCACGTGGAAGAAGCGGTGCGCCACCTTGGGCTTGGGCCCGCCGGCGACGTCACTCATCGCGCCACGCGCGATCAGCCACATCACCAGCTCGATGCCCTCGCTGCCGGCTTCGCGCACGTAATCGATGTGCGGCATGGTCGCCAAGTCGGCCGGGTCGGCGATCAGGCGGTCGAGGAACTTGTTGTCCCAAGCGGCGTTGATCAGCCCGGCACGCGGCCCTTGCAGCTGGTGGCTCATGCCGCCGGTGCCCCAGATCTGCACATTCAAGGGTTCGTCGTAGCTCTCGATCGCGCGGCGGATCGCCTGGCCCAGCTGGAAGCAGCGCCGCCCCGACGGCACCGGGTACTGCACCACGTTGACGGCAAAGGGGATCACCTTGCACGGCCACGCGGCCGGCGAGCCACACATCAGGTTCAGCGGCACGGTCAGGCCGTGGTCGACCTTCAGCTCGTTGACGATGGTCAGGTCGAAGTCCTGCTGGATCACCGACTGCGCGATGTGCGAAGCCAACTGCGGGTGCCCGAAGACCTTGGGCACCGGGCGCGGGCCGTAACCCTCGTCAGCCGGCTCGAACTCGGCCGCGGTGCCGATGGCGAAGGTCGGGATCACGCCCAGGTCGAAGTTGGTGGCGTGATCGTTGTAGACGAGGAAGATCACGTCGGGCGTGTGCTGCTTCATCCACTGCTTGCTGGGCTCGAAGCCCTTGAACAGCGGCACCCAGTAAGGCTCCTGCGTCTTGCCCAGATCGACGGCCGCGCCGATGGCCGGCACGTGCGAGCTGTACACCGACGCGGTGATGCGTGCGTGGCCCGCGCCGGCGGCTTTGGACGGTTGCGCCGCCGCCTGCACCTTCGCGGCAAGCTGCTGCTGCGCCTTGTCTTCCCAGGCCTTCCAGGCCGCCGATTGCGACGCCGCGCCCTGTGCGTCGCCGTGCTCGCCGACGACGCGGTTGCCTTCGGGGCTGCGCCCGCCGCCCAGCATCATGTCGCGGTACTGCGCTTCGGTCATGCCGGTCATGCTGCCGGCCATCTGCTGGAACGACAGCCCGTCGGTGGCGCCCAGCTTGGACAGGAAGTAGATGTTTCCTCCGGTGCGCATCATCCAGTTCAGGTCGCGCGCACGCACCGCCGCGCGCTGCTCGTCGCTCATCGGCCACTCGGCCAGGTAGGCGTCCTCGTCGGCCTTGAAGCGCGTGCGGTTGTCGGCCTTCATCAGGGACATGCAGAACTGGTTCAGCCAGTAGCCTTTGCGCGACTGGTCGGCGTCGAAGATGGTCGTGCCAGGAACGTCGAGATAGGGTTTGTCCAGGGCCATCGGGGTCTCCTTGCTCAGGCCGCGACATCCGGCCAGTACAGACGCATCGGGTTGGCCACCAGCAGCTTGTGCTGCAGCTCAGGGGTGGTCGCGATGTGCGGGATGAAATCGACCAGCAGGCCGTCGTCGGGCATGTGGTCCTTCAGGTTCGGGTGCGGCCAGTCGG
>CALBTN010000124.1 GCA_937967345.1 uncultured Rubrivivax sp.
CTGTAGGCGTGCGCCAGCCGGTGCTTGGCGACGCGGCGGTTGATCACGGTGTAGTCCACCGGATGGAACACGCCGTTGCCGATGCCGGCCACCACCGAGAACGCGGCCAGCGTCCAGTAGCTCTGGCTCGCGGCAAAGCCCAGCGCGGCCACGCCCAGCAGGCCCAGACCGGCGAACAACACCGGCCGCGGGCCGTGACGGTCGACGACAAAGCCCGACAGCGTCTGCACCACGCACGACACGACGAAGAAGATCGTCATCAGGAAGCCCAGCTCGGTATAGCTGACGTCGAAGGCGTCGCGCAGCCAGGGAAACAGCGGCGCCAGCAGCAGCTGGCTGAAGTGGCTGGCGCAATGCGCCAGCCCGACCAAGCCGACGACGGTGGCATCGCGGCGCAACGGCGTCGGCGGCAGCGTGAGTGTGGACATGGGCGCCATCGTAGGCGGCCCGCGCGCGGCCGGGATACGATAGCCCGCCATCTTCTGTCGAGAACATGCCAGGCCGCTCTTTGCCGATGACGCCACCCAAGCCGCAGCGCCGGCCAACGCGCGCGCTGCTGCCGCCGCTGGACCCGCAGCGCTTCGTGCCCACGCGCGAGCGCCCGGTGCGCGCCAAGGCGCGGCAGCTGCAATCCGACACCGAGATCACCCCGCACAGCCACGCCTGGGCGCAGGTGGTGGTATGCGCGTCCGGCGTGGCGCGCATCACCGCCGGGCGCAGCACCTACCTGGTGCCGGCCTGGCGCGCGGTGTGGATCCCGCCGCGCATCGAGCACGTGGTCAGCGTGGTCGAGGCGGCCGACCTGCGCATGCTGTACGTGCACCAAGACGGCGCTCGCGTCGGCCCGGGTGTACCGCGCGAGGCCAGCGCCGCCTGGAGCCAGTGCCGCGTGCTCGAGGTGTCGGCGCTGCTGCGCGAGCTGGTGCTGCAGCTGGACGTCAGCATGGACGGCACCGTGGCGATGGGCGCCGACGCGCTGCAGCGCGAACGCCGCCTCGGCGAGTTGGCGCTCGATGAACTGCGCCGCGCCGCGCCGCTGCGCCTGGGCATCGAGCTGCCGCAGGACAAGCGGCTGCGCGCGCTGATCGAGGCGGTGCTGCACGAACCATCGCGCCACGACACGCTGCAAGCCTGGGCGCGCGAGACCGCGGCCAGCCCGCGCACGGTGGCACGGCTGTTCCGCCAGCAGCTGGACACCTCGTTCGGCCCCTGGCGCCAGCAGGTGCTGCTGGCGCACGCGCTGCGGCTGGCGGCGCAGCGCAAGCCGATGGCGCTGATCGCGGCCGAGCTGGGTTATGCCAGCCCGAGCGCCTTTTCGGCGATGGTGCGGCGCACGGTCGGCCAGCCGCCGAGCCGCTTCTTCGCGACCGCCTGAGACAATCCGCGCACCCCCTGCAGCCCGAGCAACACTCGAACTGGACCCGAATCAGGCCCGAAGGAGGCCCACGATGGAATCCGTGCTCTACGACTTCACCCGGCAGGACGCCAGCGGTGCGGCCTGCACCGCCCGCGCCTGGGCCAAGGTGCCCGAGCGGCTGAGCCCCGCGCAGCGCGAGGCGGCGCTGGCGCGCGCGGCCGAGCTGCTGCAGGCGCGCGACGCCGTGCTGGTGGCCCACTACTACGTCGACGGCGACCTGCAGGATCTGGCGCTGGCCAGCGGCGGCATCGTCGCCGACTCGCTCGAGATGGCGCGCTTCGGCCGCGACCACGCGGCCAGCACGCTGGTGGTCGCCGGCGTGCGCTTCATGGGCGAGACGGCGAAGATCCTGTCGCCGCACAAGCGCGTGCTGATGCCCGACCTGGACGCCACCTGCTCGCTCGACCTGGGCTGCCCGGCCGACGAGTTCGCCGCCTTCTGCGACGCCCACCCCGATCGCCAGGTGGTGGTCTATGCCAACACCAGCGCCGCGGTGAAGGCGCGCGCCGACTGGATGGTCACGAGTTCGTGCGCGCTGGCGATCGTGCAGCACCTGAAAGACCAGGGGCGCAAGGTTCTGTGGGCGCCCGACCGCCACCTGGGCAACTACGTCCAGCAGCAAACCGGCGCCGACATGCTGCTGTGGCACGGCGAGTGCATCGTGCACGACGAGTTCAAGGCGCTCGAGCTGCAACTTCTGCGCGAGCGCTACCCGAACGCGATGGTGCTGGTGCACCCCGAGTCGCCCGAAGGCGTGGTCCAGCAGGCGCACGTCGTCGGCTCGACATCGCAGATGCTCAAGGCGGTGGTCGAGGGCAGCGCGCAGCAGTACATCATCGCCACCGACAACCACCTGATGCACCGCATGCGCCAGCTGGCGCCGGGCAAGACGCTGATCGAAGCCCCCACCGCCGGCAACAGCGCCACCTGCAAGAGCTGCGCCCATTGCCCGTGGATGGCGATGAACGCGCTGCAAGGCGTGGTCGAGTGTCTGGACAAGGGCAGCGGCGAGATCTTCGTTGCCGAGCCCACGCGCGCCCAGGCACTGGGCTGCATCGAGCGCATGCTCGATTTCGTCAAGGCCAACCCGCAAAGCGTGGCCCAGCCGCGCAGCGGCTTCGTGCCCAACATCGGCGCGGCATGAAGGCGGCAGACAACGAGAGCCTGGAGCAGGCCCGCCAGCGCAACATCGACGATGCGCTGCACGAAGACATCGGCCGCGGCGACTGGACCGCGCTGCTGGTGCCTGCCGGCCGGCCCAGCCAAGCGCAGGTGGTGGTGCGCGACAACGCGGTGCTGTGCGGGCGCGACTGGTTCGATGGCGTGTTCGCCGCGCTGGACAGCCAAGCGCGCATCGAGTGGCTGTTCGACGAAGGCGCCGATCTGCCGTCGGGCAGCACGGTGTGCCGCATCGAAGCCGACGCGCGTGCGCTGCTGTCGGCCGAGCGGCCGGCGCTGAACTTCCTGCAGCTGCTCAGCGGCACCGCCAGCGCCACGCGACGCCATGTGCGCGCGATCGAAGGCGCGTCACCCAACCCGAAGGGCTGCGCGATCCTGGATACGCGCAAGACGATCCCGGGCTTGCGCCAGGCGCAGAAGTACGCGGTGCGCGTCGGCGGCGGCCACAACCAGCGGCTGGCGCTGTGGCACGGCATCCTGATCAAGGAGAACCACATCGCCGCGGCCGGCGGTGTGCCGCAGGTGATGCAGCAGGCGCTGGCGCTGAACGCCGGGGTCGAGATCCAGATCGAGGTCGAGACGCTGGATCAGTTGCGGCAGGCGCTGCAGGCCGGCGCCACCAGCGTGCTGCTCGACAACTTCCCGCTGCCGCGGGTGCGCGAGGCGGTGGCGATCAACGCCGGGCGTGCGCTGCTCGAGGTCTCGGGCGGCGTCACGCTGGACAAGCTGCGCGACATCGCCGCCACCGGCGTCGATCGCATCTCGATCGGCGCGCTGACCAAGGATGTGCGCGCGGTCGACTACTCGATGCGCGTGCTGGGCTGATCGGCCCGGCCGCTGCGATTGCCCTCAGCGCTGCGTGCTGCGCGCCCTGCGCGTGAGCACCGTCGGGAAGCTCACCGGCAGCGTCGCGGGAAAGTCGCGGCTGTAGTGCAGGCCGCGGCTTTCGTGCCGCATCAGCGCCGAGCGCACGATCAGCTCGGCGCAGACCACCAGGTTGCGCAGTTCCAGCAGGTCGCGCGTGACGCGGAAGTTGGCGTAGTACTCGTCGATCTCGCCCTTGAGCAGCTTGATCCG
>CALBTN010000125.1 GCA_937967345.1 uncultured Rubrivivax sp.
ACGAGGAGAACCTGGCCATCGCCATCGGCCGCGGCGGCCAGAACGTGCGCCTGGCCAGCGAGCTGACCGGCTGGCGCATCAACATCATGACCGCCGAGGAATCGCAGGCCAAACAGGACGAGGAGTCCGACTCGGTGCGCGAGCTGTTCGTCGACAAGCTCGACGTCGACGTCGAGGTCGCCGACATCCTGATCGCCGAAGGCTTCACCAGCCTGGAAGAAGTGGCCTACGTGCCGCTGCAGGAGATGCTCGAGATCGAGGCCTTCGACGAGGACACCGTCAACGAGCTGCGCACCCGCGCCAAGGACGCGCTGCTGACGCTGGAGATCGTGCGCGAAGATCGGGTCGGCGACGTGTCGCAGAACTTGCGCGACCTCGACGGACTCTCATCCGAACTCATCGGCAAGCTGTCCGATGGCGGTGTGCATACGCGCGACGAACTGGCCGACCTGGCCGTCGACGAGCTGGTCGAGATCACCGGCATCGACGACGAGCAGGCCAAGGCCTTGATCATGAAGGCGCGCGAACACTGGTTCGCCGCCTGACCGACGCCGACGCCGCCAAAGCCGCAGCAGCAACCGCCACCGAAGCCGCCACCTAAGTCGTACCGAAGGAAGTCCCACAATGGCCGTGACCACCGTCGCCCAGCTAGCCACGGAGCTGAACCGCCCCGCGGCCGCACTGCTAGAGCAGTTGGAGTCGGCCGGGGTGTCGAAGAAGTCGGCCAGCGAAACGCTGACCGACGCCGACAAGGAGCGCCTGCTCGAGTTCCTGCGCAGCACGCACGGCACCACCGGCGAGCGCAAGAAGATCACGCTGATGCGCAAGTCCACCAGCGAGATCAAGCAAGCCGACGCCAGCGGCAAGTCGCGCACGATCCAGGTCGAGGTGCGCAAGAAGCGGGTCTTCGTCAAGCGCGACGACGTCGCACCGGCGGTCGACGAAGCCGCCGCCGGGGCGGCTGCCGCGGCGGCTGCGGCCGAGCAAGCCGAGTTGCTGCGCCGCGAGGCCGAGGCCCAGGCGCAGGCCGAGGCGCTGCGCCGGCAGGAAGAAGAACTGGCCGAGCGGCGCCGCCAGCGCGAGGAGCAAGAGCAGGCCGAACGCGAAGCGGCCGAGGCCCGTGCGCGCGAACAGGCGGCCGCAGCCGAAGCGGCGGCACAGGCCGAGGCCGCGGCCAAGGCCGCGTTGCAGAACGAGAAGGCAGCACCGGTGGC
This sequence comes from uncultured Rubrivivax sp., assembly GCA_937967345.1. Classification (GTDB taxonomy): domain Bacteria; phylum Pseudomonadota; class Gammaproteobacteria; order Burkholderiales; family Burkholderiaceae_C; genus Rubrivivax. Next base: position 1,215 of record CALBTN010000125.1, read on the forward strand.
ACCGGTGGCACCGCCGGCGCCTGCCGATGCGGCGCCGAGCACCGCACCCACCGAGGCCGCGCCCAAGCCGGCGCTGCGCGTGGTCAAGGCGTCGACGATCGAAGCCGAGGACAAGGCGCGGCAGGCCGACCTGGATCGGCGGCGCAAGCTGGCCGAGAACGAAGCGGCAGCGATCCGCGCGATGCTGAACGCGCCGAAGAAGGTGCTGATCGCCAAGCCGGTCGAGCCGCCCAAGCCGCCCGAGCCCAAGGAAGGCATCACCGGCACGATCCACAAGCCCAAGGCGGCGCCGGCCACCGCGACAACGGCCAAGCCGGGCGACAAGAAGGCGGTCAAGTCGGAGAAGCTGTCGTCCAGCTGGGCCGACGACGCGGCCAAGCGCCGTGCCGCGGCCAAGCCGCGCACCGACGGCGGCGCCGGCCGGCCGGGATGGCGCGCGCCGCGCGGTGCGCGTCGCGGCGAGCAGCGTGACGGCGGAGGCAGCGGCTTTGTCGCGCCGGCCGAGTTCGTCGCGCAGGAAGTGCACGTGCCCGAGACCATCAGCGTGGCCGACCTGGCGCACAAGATGTCGATCAAGGCCACCGAGCTGATCAAACAGCTGATGAAGCTGGGCCAGATGGTCACCATCAACCAGCAGCTCGACCAGGAGACCGCGATGATCCTGGTCGAGGAGATGGGCCACAAGGCGGTGCCGGCCAAGCTCGACGACCCGGAGGCCTTCCTCGAGGAAGAGACGGCTGCGACCACCGGCGAGAACAAGCCACGCGCGCCGGTGGTCACGGTGATGGGCCACGTCGACCACGGCAAGACCTCGCTGCTGGACTACATCCGCCGCACGCGCGTCGCCTCGGGCGAGGCCGGCGGCATCACGCAGCACATCGGCGCGTACCACGTGGAGACGCCGCGCGGCATGATCACCTTCCTCGACACGCCGGGCCACGCCGCGTTCACCGCGATGCGCGCGCGCGGCGCCAAGGCCACCGACCTGGTGATCCTGGTGGTGGCCGCCGACGACGGCGTGATGCCGCAGACCAAGGAGGCCATCCACCACGCGAAGGCCGCCGAGGTGCCCATCGTCGTGGCGATGAACAAGATCGACAAGCCCGAGGCCAACGTCGAGCGTGTGAAGAGCGAGCTCGTCGCCGAGGGCGTCGTGCCCGAGGACTTCGGCGGCGACTCGCCCTTCGTGCCGGTGTCCGCCAAGACCGGCCAGGGCATCGACGACCTGCTCGAGCAGGTGCTGCTGCAGGCCGAGGTGCTGGAGCTCAAGGCCCCGAAGGACGCCATGGCCAAGGGCCTGGTGGTTGAAGCGCGCCTGGACAAGGGCCGCGGCCCGGTGGCCACGGTGCTGGTGCAGAGCGGCACCCTGAAGAAGGGCGACGTCGTGCTGGCCGGCAGCAGCTACGGCCGCGTGCGCGCCATGCTCGACGAGGACGGCCATGCCACCGAGGAGGCCGGCCCGTCGATCCCGGTCGAGATCCAGGGCCTGACCGAGGTGCCGCTGGCCGGCGACGAGTTCATGGTGCTGGCCGACGAGCGCCGCGCGCGCGAGATCGCCACCTTCCGCCAGGGCAAGTACCGCGACGTGAAGCTGGCGCGCCAGCAGGCCGCCAAGCTCGAGAACATGTTCGAGCAGATGGGCGAGGGCGCGCAGACGCTGTCGCTCATCATCAAGGCCGACGTGCAGGGTTCGCAGGAGGCGCTGGCGCAGTCGCTGCAGAAGCTCTCCACCAGCGAGGTGCGCGTGCAGATCGTGCACGCCGCGGTGGGCGGCATCACCGAGAGCGACGTCAACCTGGCCATCGCGTCCAAGGCCGTCATCATCGGCTTCAACACGCGTGCCGATGCCGGTGCGCGCAAGCTGGCCGAGGGCAACGGCGTCGACCTGCGCTACTACAACATCATCTACGACGCGGTCGACGAGGTGAAGGCGGCGATGAGCGGCATGCTCGCGCCCGAACAGCGCGAGGAGGTGATCGGCACCGCCGAGATCCGCACCAAGTTCGTCGCCAGCAAGATCGGCACGGTGGCCGGCTGCATGATCACCGCCGGCGTGGTGCGCCGCGGCGCGCGCGTGCGCGTGCTGCGCGACCACACGGTGGTCTACAGCGGCGAGGTCGAGAGCGTGCGCCGCATGAAGGACGACGTGCGCGAGGTCAAGGAAGGCTTCGAGTGCGGCGTGAAGATCAAGAACTACAACGAGATCGCCGAGGGCGACCAGCTCGAGTTCTTCGAGGTCAAGGAAGTCGCGCGCACGCTGTAGCGCGGCCCGCGCCGCCGCGCCGCGAACCCCGCCGATGCCCGGTGGGGTTCGTGCTTGACCGGCGCCTCGGGAGCCCACCATGCGACACAAGCGATCGATCCCCAACCGCGCGTACCGCGTCGCCGACCAGATCCAGCGCGACGTGGCCGAGCTGGTGCGCGAGCTGAAGGACCCGCGCATCGGCATGGTCACGATCAACGCGGTCGAGGTCTCGCCCGACTACGCGCACGCGAAGGTGCACTTCTCGCTGCTCGGTGGCGACCCCGCCGAGTGCGAGCAGGCGCTCAACGAGGCCGCCGGCTTCGTGCGCAACGGCCTGTTCAAGAAGCTGCAGATCCACACCGTGCCGACCTTGCATTTCCAGTTCGACCGTAGCACCGAGCGCGCGGCCGAGCTCAGCGCGCTGATTGCGCGCGCCAACGCCTCGCGTTCGCAGGACGACGAATGACGCTGGGCGGCGGCGTGGCCACGCGGGTGAACCCGCCGCCGTGCGGCGCCGCTGCGCCAACGGCGCGCGCGCCGCGCTTGCCCCGGCGTGCCCTGCACGGCGTGCTGCTGCTCGACAAGCCGCTGGGCTGGTCGAGCAACGACGCGCTGCAGAAGGCCAAGGGCCTGTTGCGCGCGGCCAAGGCCGGCCACACCGGCACGCTGGACCCGCTGGCCAGCGGGCTGCTGCCGCTGTGTTTCGGCGCGGCGACCAAGTTCTCGCAAGCCAATCTCGACGCCGACAAACGCTACCGCGCGACGCTGAAGCTGGGCCAGCGCAGCTCGACCGGCGACGGCGAGGGCGAGATCGTGCAGCAGCGCGAGGTCGCGCTCGAGCACGCGGCCATCGCCGCGGCGATCGCGCGCTTCGTCGGCAGCATCGACCAGCTGCCGCCGATGCATTCGGCGCTCAAGCACGAGGGCCGCGCGCTGTACGACTACGCGCGCCGCGGCCTGAGCGTCGAGCGCGAGCCGCGCCGCGTCACCATCCACCGCATCGAGTTGCTCGACTGGCAGCACGACACCCTGGTGCTGGACGTGCACTGCAGCAAGGGCACCTACATCCGCACGCTGGCCGAGGACATCGGCGAGGCGCTGGGCTGCGGCGCGCACCTGGCGGCGCTGCGCCGCACCGGCAGCGGCGGGTTCGGCGTCGACGATGCGTTGACGCTGGATGCGCTGGCGGCGATGGACGAAGCGCAGCGCGACGCCCGGCTGCGCCCCGCCGACGCGCTGCTCGCGCATTGGCCGCGCGTGCAGCTCGACGACGCCGAGGCCGGCCGCTTTCTCACCGGGCTGCGCCGCCGCGTGAACCTGGACGACGCCGCCGCGGTGCGTGTGTACGGGCCGGGCGGCGCGTTCCTGGGCAGCGCCCACATCGCAGGCGGCGAGCTGATCGCCGACCGTCTGCTCACGCCAGCCGAAGTGGCGGCGTGCACCGAGCATCCGAAATGACCCAACCGATACGCAACATCGCCATCATCGCCCACGTCGACCACGGCAAGACCACGCTGGTCGACC
>CALBTN010000126.1 GCA_937967345.1 uncultured Rubrivivax sp.
TGCAGCAGGAACTGGGTGTACTGGTCGACGCTGTCGTGGTCCATGCCGCCGCCGCTGTGGCGCCCGGCCTGGTAGCGCAGGTACAGCTGGTAGTGCTCGGGCACGTAGCCCAGGCGCAGCACGCGCGCTTTCAGGTTGGCGTGCGCCTTCCAGGCGCGGCGCTGGCTGCGCGACGGGCTGAACTCGGCCACCGCCACCCGCAGCGGCACGCAGGCGCGGCAGCCGTCGCAGTAGGGTCGGTAGGTGAACATGCCACTGCGCCGGAAACCGTTGGCCACCAGGCCCGAGTACGCATCGGCGTTGATCAGGTGGCTGGGCGTGGCCACCTGCGAGCGCGCCTGGCGCTGCGGCAGGTAGCTGCAAGGGTAAGGCGCCGTCGCATAGAACTGCAACGACGACAGCGGAAGTTCCTTCGGGTGGGTCACGCGCGGTTCCTGCCGGGTGCACGCTGCAGCGCTTCGAGCTGCAGCCACATCGAAGAATCATAGGTCCATTGCGCGATGTCGGGCTCCCCCGAGGCGAGGGACACATGGCGCTCGAAGGGGCTGCGCCGCATCTCGCGCGCGCCCAGCGAAGCCAGATGCGCGGTGTTTTGCTGGCAGTCGATCAGCGCCACGCCGTGGGCACGGCAAAACGCCACCAAGCCGGCCAGCGCGATCTTCGAGCTGTCGCGGCCCCAGGTGAACATCGACTCGCCGAACACCATGCGCCCGATCGCCACGCAGTACAGGCCGCCGGCGAGCCGCCCGCCGATCCAGGTCTCGACGCTGTGCACCCGCCCCCGGCGGTGCCAGTCGCGGTAGGCGGCCACCATCGCCGGCACGATCCAGGTGCCCACCTGGCCGCGGCGCGGCGTGCGCGAGCAAGCGTCGATCACAGCGGCGAAATCGCTGTCGATGCGCAGTTCGCAGGCCGGGTCGGCGGCGAAGCGCCGCAAGGTCTTGGCCAGACTCTTGCTCACCTTGAACTGCGCGACCGGCAGCACCATGCGCGGATCGGGGCTCCACCACAGCACCGGCTGACCCTTGCTGAACCACGGAAACACGCCGCGCCGGTACGCCTGCTCCAGGCGCTGCGGCGTCAGGCTGCCGCCGGCGGCGAGCAACCCCGGCGCCGCGCTGTCGGGGCCCAGCGCCAGACGGGTGTCGGGCAGCGGATCGTCGTCGCCGATCCAGTTCAGCATCTGCATGGCGCGCACTATGGCAGCAGCGGCGCCGCGCGGGATGCGGCGCCGTACCGTAAACCTCGAACCCCACGCACGGTTGACGGCGTGCATCGGCGAATGTGCAACAGCGAATACTTGACACTTCAAGTATTCAACTCGAAACTTCCGCGACGGCAGATCCAGGAGGGCGGTGCATGAGGATCTTCGGCGGCGGCCAGGCCGGTTTGCGCGCGATCGCCTGGGCGAAGCCGCACGCGGCGGCCAAAGGGCGGCGGCATACGCTGTTCGCGCGCGCCAGAGCAGCGCAGGCGATGGCGCCGTCCTTGGAGCCGGGCTGATGGGCCGCAGCGCATCGAAGCCGGCCGCCGCGCTGCTCGACGACCAGGCGATCGGCCTGGAAGCGCGCAGCCACCACGACGACCATCTGTCGCTGCGGCTGTGGCTGCGGCTGCTGGCCTGCCGCAGCGAGATCGAGAAAGAGATCCGCGCCAGACTGCGCGCGCACTGCGGCATGACGCTGGCGCGCTTCGACTACCTGGCGCAGTTGCACCGCCACCCGGGCGGGCTGCGCATGAGCGCGCTGTCGCGCTACCTGATGGTGACCGGCGGCAACGTCACCGGGCTGACCGACCAGCTCGAGCGCGACGGCCTGGTGCAGCGCGACGCCGAGCCCGGCGACCGGCGCTCGTGGCGCATCGCGCTCACGGCCAAGGGGCGCGACGCGTTCGCCGCCATCGTCGGCGAACACGAGCGCTGGGTGATCGAGCTGTTCGCCGGCATCGATGAAGCCGAACGCCGTCAGCTCTACGAGCTGCTGGGGCGGCTGCGACTGCAACTGTCGAAGCGCCAGCCCGCGGCCAAGGACAGCTCGGCATGACGAGCATCGATCCCGCACTGGCGGCGGGCTACCGCCGCCAGCCGCAGCCCGTGTTCGAAAGCCATTGAAGCGCGCAGCGCCGGAGGCATCGCGATGAGTGACACGACCTACCTCGACTGGCCCTTCTTCGAGCCACACCACCGGCAGTTGCAGCGTGAGCTCGACGCCTGGGCCGGCCAGCACCTGCGAGCGCATGTGCACCACGATACCGATGCCGAGTGCCGCAAGCTGGTGGCCGCGCTGGGCGCGGCCGGCTGGCTGCGCCATGCGGTGGCCGGCACCGCGCACGGCGGCGCCGCGGAAAGCATCGACACGCGCGCGCTGTGCCTGCTGCGCGAGACGCTGGCGCGCCACAGCGGCCTGGCCGACTTTGCCTTCGCGATGCAGGGGCTGGGCTCGGGCGCGATCTCGCTGCACGGCAGCGACGCGCACAAGCAGCGCTACCTGACGCGCGTCGCCGCGGGGCAGGCGATCGCCGCGTTTGCGCTGTCAGAGCCCCAGGCCGGCTCGGACGTCGCCGCGATGAGCTGCAGCGCGCGCATCGACGGTGAGCACGCGGTGCTGACCGGCCACAAGACCTGGATCAGCAACGGCGGCATCGCCGACTTCTACGTGGTGTTCGCGCGGCTGGACGATGGCAGCGGCGCCGGCCGCGGCACCAAGGGCATCGACGCCTACATCGTCGACGCCGGCACGCCGGGCCTGGAGGTGGCCGAGCGCATCGCGGTGATCGCGCCGCACCCGCTGGCGACGCTGCGCTTCGAGGGCTGCCGCATCCCGCTGACGCAGCGCCTGGGCGATGCCGGCCAGGGCTTCAAGATCGCGATGCGCACGCTGGACGTGTTTCGCACCTCGGTGGCGGCGGCCGCGCTGGGCATGGCGCGGCGCGCGCTCGACGAGGCACTGCGCCGCGCCACCACGCGGCCGATGTTCGGCCAGCGGCTGGCCGATTTCCAACTCACCCAGGCCAAGCTTGCGGCGATGGCCACCACCATCGACAGCGCCGCGCTGCTGACCTACCGCGCCGCGTGGTGCCGCGACCAGGGCCGCAACGTGACGCGCGAGGCGGCGATGGCCAAGCTCGCCGCCACCGAAGGCGCGCAGCAGGTGATCGACGCGGCGGTGCAGATCTGGGGCGGGCTGGGCGTGGTCACCCAGATGCCGGTGGAGCAGCTGTACCGCGAGATCCGCGCGCTGCGCATCTACGAAGGCGCCAGCGAAGTACAGCAGCTGATCATCGCGCGCGAGCTACTCAAGGATCTGCCGAGCTGACCGCGCGCGCCATGGCTGGCGCGCGCATGGGCCCGACGCGAGATCGAGCCGCAGGCACAGGCGCCCGCGCCGACCGACGACCGACGACCGGACCGAGATCGAGATCGAAATCGAGATCAGCGCGGTCGTTCCCGGTCGCGCTCGGCGCCTTCGGGCGGCTGGGCCGGGGCGTCGTACCAGTGCTCGCGCGGCACCACCTTGGCGCTGGCCGGATCGTCCAGGTAGTGCGGCGACATGATCTGCACGCCGTGCTCGTTGAACACGTCCTGCACGTTGGCGTGCAGCAGGCTCATCACCTCGGCGCGCGGTCGCGGCTCGCTCGGCACCGCCTGGCACACCAGCCGGTACTCGGGATAGAAGTCCGACAGCGCCACCTGGAACACCCGCGGCGGCGGATCCGCCAGCACGCCCGGCGTTCGCCGCGCCGCCTCGACCAGCATCGCGTTGACCTGCCGCCACGGCGTGTCGTAGCCGATCGTCACCGTGGTGTCGACGATGAAGCCCGCGCCCTTGACTGTGCGCGAGTAGTTGCGCGTCACCGCACCCAGGATCTGCGAGTTCGAGATCGTCAGATCCTCGCCCATGCCGGTGCGGATCCGCGTGGTGAAGGCACCCAGGCTCATCACCGTGCCTTCGTCGCTGCCCACGCGCACGTACTCGCCGGCATGGAAGGTGCGGGTGTAGGTCAGGATCAACCCGCTGGCGAGCTGCCCGACCAGGTTGGACGCGCCCAGCGAGATCATCAGCCCGATCAGCACCGACAGGCCCTTGAAGGCCTCGGTGTCCGACCCCGGCAGGTACGGGTAGGCCATGGCCAGCGCGAACAGCCACACCGCAGCCACGCACAACCTCGAGGTGGTGATCGCGACGTCGGCGTCGAGCCAGCTGAGCACCACGCGGCCGGCCGCCACCTTGGCGAAGAAGCCGCGCAGCATGCGCGCCAGCAGCCAGGCCAGCCAGAAGATCAGCGCCGCGGCGACCAGGTCGGGCACCGCACGCACACCGGCCAGCGCGAAGCGCGCGAGCAGGTCGAACAAGAACTCGTTGAGCTGCTCGCCCCAGGGCCGCGTGAACGGGAACTGCGCCAGCGACAGGCTCAGCCATTCGTAGACCAGCAACAGCGCCAGCATCCAGAACAGCAGGTTCAGCAGGGCCTGCTCGAAGCGCAGCAGGCCTTCGCGCCGCACCAGATCGACCCCGCCGACGCGCAGCTTGTCGGCGTGCGCCAAGGTCTTGTGCGTCAGCCAGGCCTGGATGCGCCGGCGCAAGCGGCGCAGCAGCCACAGCAGTGCCACCATGACCGCGGCAGCGCCGAGCGTGACCAGCGCTGCCGTCAGCAGCGCGCGCAGGTTGCGTGACTCGCGCGATTCATCGATCGCCTGCTGCAAGGCCGGCACCGCCGCCGCGGCGCTGGCACGCGCGCCGTCGAGCGTGCGCTCCTGGCTGTCTAGCGGCGTGATGGCAAACATCAGCGCACCGTCGATGCGCACCAGCACGCCCTCGGCCACTTCGACCAGACTCACCTTCAAGTCGCCGCGGCGCTCCAGCGCGCGGCGAATGCGGGCCTCGCCTTCGGCCGCGCGCGCCTGCGCCGAGATGCCGAACAGGCTGGAGCGCAGCGTCACGATGTCGCGATTCATCACCGTGATGCGCCCGGGCGGCTGCGCCGCGTCCGGGCCGGGCTGCACCGCCAGATCGGCCAGCGACGTGAGGCCCGGCGCCGCAGGCGATGCCGATGCCGGTGCCGATGCCGGTGCGGTCTGCGCCTGCGCCGCCGGCCCGACCACGAGCAGGCACACCCACAACGCCAAGGTCCACAGCGACAACCCAGCCGGCAGACCCGTTGACCGAACCATCGCCCGTCTCACCTGTTGTGGCCGCTTTGACCCCAGCGAGTCTACCGAAGCGCCCGTGCTGCAGCGATGGCGCCACTGCGCGGGCGGGTGTGGATGGGTGCGAGCGCGACAGTTCACCAGCGGATTGCTTAACGCATACGTTCCACTTGTGGAGTATGCTGCCGACATGACGGCTGTCCACGCCTGCGAGCCCTTGCCGGCCTACCTGAGCCTTTCTTCGGCCGCCGCCGCGGCCGCGGCGCTGCGCACCTTCTGGCGGCTGGCCGAGGCCTGGAAGCTCACGCCGGCCGAGCAGATGACGCTTCTGGGCGTGGGCCGCAGCGCGCTGTACCAGTGGAAGGCGGGCAAGGCCGGCCCGCTGGACCGTCACGTGCTGGAGCGCTTGTCGTACCTGTTCGGCATCTATGCGGCGCTGCAGTTGCTGCTGCCCGATGCGCAGCGCGCCGCCGAGTGGGTGCGCAAGCCCAACGCGGCACCGCTGTTCGGCGGCGGATCGGCGCTGCAGCGCATGCTCGGCGGCCAGGTGGCCGATCTGTACGTGGTGCGCCAGTACCTGGACGCGCAGCGCGGCGGCAAGGCGTGACCGACATCGCGTCCATACCGCTCGCCCAGACGGCCTGGAAACCCAGCTACCGGCTGATCGCCTCGCGCTACCCGACGGTCAGCCTGTACGACGCCATCGCCGATCCTGCCGATCTGGAAGTGGTGTTCGCGATCGAGTCTCTGACCAACCCGCGGCTGCGCAACGAACTGGGGCAGCTGCAACTGGTGCCGCCCGATGAGCGCGTCAGCGGCGCCGGCAGCACGCCGATCATGGCTGCGTTCACGCACCTGAACCCGGAAGGCTCGCGCTTTTCCGACGGCAGCTATGGCGTGTACTACGCGGCGCACGATCTGGACACCGCGGTGGCCGAGGTCAGCCATCACCGCGCGTTGTTCCTGGCGCGCACCGCCGAAGCCGCGATCGACATCGACCTGCGCTTGATCACCGCGCCGCTGCAAGCAAAGCTGCACGACCTGCGCGGCCTGCGCCAAAGCGCCCCTGCGGTGTACGACCCGGCTGCCTACGGCGCCGGGCAGGCGCTGGGCCGCGCGTTGCGCGAGGCCGGCAGCTGGGGCGCGCTGTACCACAGCGTGCGCCACCGCGGCGGCCTGTGCGCGGCGCTGTTGCGCCCGCGCGCGTTGAAGCCGGCGCGCGAGGCCGCGCACATCGCGCTGCACTGGGACGGCGCGCGCATCACGCACTGGTACGAGAAGCGCGCGCCCAAGGCGATGGCGCGGCCGGGTTGAACTGCAGCCCGCGTTGCGCCGGCGCCCCCCGCTACCGGCCCTTGAACTGCGGCACGCGTTTGTCGACGAAAGCCAGCGCCGCGGCCTTGTGGTCTTCGGTGTCGAAGGTGCGCACCATGTGCACCGCCTCGGCATCGAGCACGTCGGCCAGCGAGCCGTGCAGCGCAGTGTTCAGGTTGCGCTTCATGTAGCCCAGCGCCACCGTGGGCAGCGCGGCCAGCGCGGCCGCCCAGGTGCGCGCGGCCTCGGGCAGCAGCGCCGCCGGCACCGCGCGGTTGACCAGGCCGATGCGCTGGGCCTCGGCACCGCTGAGCACCTCGGCCGTGAAGTACAGCTCGCGCGCCTTGGCCGCGCCGACCAGGTGGTTCAGGAAGTAGCTTCCGCCATAGTCGCCGGCCAGGCCCACCTTGGCGAACGCGGTGGTCAGCTTGGCGTCGTCGGCGGCGATGCGCAGGTCGCAGGCCAGCGCCAGCGACAACCCGGCGCCGGCTGCCGCACCGGGGATCACCGCCAGCGTCGGCTTGGGCATCTCGTGCAGCCAGCGCACCGCTTCCATGCGTGCGCGCAGGTCGGTGACGCGGGTGTCGAACGACATCGCGGGCGGCGCGCCGGCCGCGTTCTTGGCAAAGCCCTTGACGTCGCCGCCGGCGCAAAAGGCGTTGCCGGCACCGCTGAGCACCACCAGCCGCACCGCAGGGTCCAGCGCCAGCCGCGGCAGCGCCTCGGCCAGCGCCAGCAGCATGTCGCGCGTCAGCGCGTTGCGCGCCTCGGGGCGGTTCAGCGTCAGCGTGGCGATGCCGCCGTCGAAGCTTTCGATCAGGTGCTGCGGCATCGCGTGCTCCTCGTCGCGCGGGGGCTCAGCGCCGGGCACTCAGCCGCGCGTGGCCCACCAGGCTGCGTTCTCGTCGAGCAGCCGCACCGTGTGCCTCAACCAGTCGTGCGCCTCGTGCTCGCAGTAGAACATCCGGCGCAGCATCCCAGCGGCGGTGGCGCGCTGCACCACTCGCTCGTACAACGCCACCTGCGCGGCGTTGACGACAAAGGCCACCGGCAGCACGCGCTGGCGCGGCGTGTACGACGCGTAGCTGGCGGCCATCGATTGCGGGTCGCAGCACACGGCCGCGCGGTCGTTGCGGTAGAGCAGCCCCTTCGCGCCGCAACTCGAGCCCAGGCCCAGCGTGATCGCGCTCACCGTCAAGACGTTGCCGGGCAGCAGCAGGCCGTTGAAGCGCGCGGCACCGATGCCGTCGTTGCCGATGCACAGCGCAATGCGCACGCCGCCGTATTCGATGCTGTCCAAGCCGCCCCCGAACGCTCGCCAAGCTGACGATTATCGTCAGACGACCGCAGCGGCGGCTGACCTGGCGCAACTCAGCGCCCGGTCCAGTTCGGCGCGCGCTTCTCGACGAAGGAAGCCCGCCCTTCTTTCGCATCCTCGGTCAGTGCCAGCGTCATGATCTGCGACTCGAGGAAGCTGATCGACTGCTCGAAGCTCATGTCGAAGGCGGCGCGCATCATCGCCTTGCCGCGGCGGACGGCGGTGGGCGACTTGCCCACCACGCGCTGCACCAGCCAGTCGGTCTTGGCGTCGAGTTCGCCGGCCGGCGCGACGTAGTTGACCAGCCCGATCTCGGCCGCGCGGCGCGCGTCGATCGGCTCGCCGGTCAGGCACAGCTCGGCGATGTGGCGCGGCGTGCAGATGTGCTGCAGCACCGCCAGCACCTGCGCCGGGAACAGGCCGATCTTCACCTCGGGCAGGCCGAAGCTGGCGTGCTCGGCCGCCACCGCCAGGTCGCACATGCCCATGAAGCCCATGCCGCCGGCCAGGCAGTGGCCGTTGACGCGCGCGATCAGCGGCAGCGTCGTGGTCTGCGCGTAACGCAACAGGTCAGCCAGTTCGGCGTGCGGCTTGGACGGGTCGAACTGGAACGACCCCGAACCCTTGGCCAGGTCAGCCCCGGCGCAAAAGGCCTTGTCGCCGGCACCGGTGAGAACGACCGCGCGCACCTCGGCATCGGCGTGCGCTTGCTCGAGCCCGGCGCGGATGCCGGCGATCACCGCGCTGTTCATCGCGTTGCGCTGCGCCGGGCGGTCGATGGTCAGCCACATCACGTGGCCGCGTTTGTCGATCTTCAGTTCGTCGGACATGCTCAGTTTCCTTTGAACACGGCCGGCCGCTTGGCCAGGAACGCGGCCACGCCTTCCTTGTGGTCGGCGGTGGCCATGGCCTGTGCCTGCAGCCGGGCCTCGACCTCGAGCTGTGTGGCCAGCCCGTTGCCAGCGCTTTGCTCCAGCGCCTGCTTGATCAGATCGTAGGCCCGCGTGGGCATTTGCGCCAGCCGCTGCGCGCAAGCCCGCGCCTCGGGCAGCAGCCGCTCGTCGGCAAACACCTGCCACACCAGGCCGAGCTGCAGCGCGTCGCGCGCGCCGATCTTGTCGGCCAGCATGACCATGGCGCGCGCGCGCACCTCGCCGACGAGGCGCGGCAGCAACCAGGTGCTGCCGCAATCGGGCACCAGGCCGATGCGCGTGAAGGCCTGCAAAAAACTGGCCGACTCGCCCGCGAGCACGATGTCGCAGGCCAGCGCCAGGCTCATGCCGGCGCCGGCGGCCGAGCCGTTGACCGCGGCGACGACCGGCTTGGGGCAACGCCGCAGCGCCAGCACGATCGGGTGGTAGCGCTCGCGCAGCGACTGCTCGACGTCGAAGGGCCCGGTGTGCGCCGCGGCGGCGGCCAGATCGGCGCCAGCGCAAAAGCCGCGCCCAGCACCGGTAAGCAGCACCGCGCGCACCGCGGCGTCGGCCTTGGCCCGCGCCAGGCCGTCGCGCAGGCCGTCGAGCATTTCGCCGTTCAGCGCATTGAGCACCTGCGGCCGGTTCATCGTCAGCGTGGCGACGCCGTCGTCGGCGGTATAGAGCACGGCGGGTTCGGACATGGCTAGCTCGCTTCGAGACTTCAAGGAGGTTCAGGCGGCGTCGGCTTCGATGCGCAGCAGCAGCCGCCCCGGTGCCACCTGCGTGCCGGCGGCAGCACCGATCTCGGCCACGGTGCCATCGATCGGCGCGTCGATGCGGTGCTCCATCTTCATCGCCTCGATCGCCAGCACGAAATCGCCCTTGCGCACGCGCTGGCCGAGTTCCACGTTCAGCCGCACCAGTGCGCCGTGCATGCGGCTGGTGATGATGCCGTGACTGGCTTCGTCGTCGAC
>CALBTN010000127.1 GCA_937967345.1 uncultured Rubrivivax sp.
CCTCGAAGCGGCTGCTCAGCCGGGCGACCCGCGCCAGCAGCTGGTCGACATCGGCCGCGCTGGCGTGGCCACGCGCGAGCAGCTCTTCGATCGCGGCCTCCAGCCGGTGCGCCAGCTCGCCCACGCGCATCGCGCCGGCCAGTCGCGCGCCCCCCTTGAAGGTGTGCAGCGCGCGCAGGCATGCCGCCGCCGCAGCACCCTGGTCGGGCTGCTGCGCCCACTCGCGCAGTTGCGAACGCAGCTGCGGCAGCAGTTCGTCGCCCTCCTCGCGGAAGATCGAGAACAGCTCGGCGTCGATCGCATCGACCGCCTCGATGTCGCCGTCGGTATCGTCATCGGCATCGGCGCCGCTGGCGTGCGCACTGGCGCCGTGTTCGCGCGGGGCCGCGGCAGGCGCAAGCGGCGCCAGGGCGGTGAGCGACGCGCGGCCCAGCTCCGGCTCGAAGCGGGCATGCGCATCCGGCGTGTGCGACTCGGCCGCGGCCAGCGCGGGAACGCGCACCGCCGCGCCACGCTCGAGATCGCTCAGGCGTTGCGTCAGCGCGGCCGGCACGCTGCGCAGGAACCCGGCGGCAAACTGGTGCAGCAGCCGGCGCATCTCCTCGGCCACGTCGACGTACAGCTGCGGCTCGTCGGCGGCGGCGCCGCTGGCCAGGGTTCGCATCAGCGCATGCTCGAGCGATCGGGCCAGCGTCGACAGCTCGGCATAACCGACGGTGGCCGAACTGCCGGCCAGCGAATGCGCCAGCGCCACCGTGCCCTCGTCGAGCCCGAGCTCGGGCTGCCAGGCCCATTCGGCCAGGTCGGTGCACAAGCGGCGCGACAGCTCGTCGGCCTCGTTCAGGTAGATGTTGAACAGCGGGACGCCGATGCGCAGGTGGCCGATGAGCTTGACCTGCTCATCGGCCGGCACCGCGGTGGCGCGGTGCGCCGGGGCGGCGTCGCCAGGCTCGTCCTGGCCAAAGGGCGCCGCCGCCAGCGCGCCGGCGGCAGCCGCAAGCGTCGATGGCCGCAGCGGCTCGGCCTGCTGCGCCGGCTCGCAGGCCGGACCCGGCTGGGTCGCGTCGGGCCGCGCTGCCGGCTGCAGTGCCTCGACCACGTCCGCGGCCTCGGCCGCCAGCGGCTGCGCGATCACCTCGGGGGTCTCGGGCAACTCCGACGGCACTGCGCCTTGCTCGATGTCGAACGACCCGAACGACCCGAACGACTCGATGGCCCCGATCCCGCCGGGCTGCTGCGCCGCCGGCACCAGCCCGTCGTGCGCCGAATCCGGCAGCAGCAACGCTGCGCTGGCCATGGCGCCGTCGTCAGCACCGAGATCGAGCACGAAGTCCGGCTCGTGCGTGACCACGGCCGCGGCGGGCAGCGCGTCCAGATCGAACTGCAGCTCGTCGGCACCCGGCAGGTCCGGCACGTGCTGCAGCAGTTCGTCGGCGCCCGCGCTTTGCGGCGGCAGGCTCGGCGCAGCACCGCGCTGGCGCAGCGCATCGGCACGCGCGCTCAGCGCCGCGCCGTCGCGCGCGCTGGCGTTGTCGTTGGCGATGTCGTCGACCCAGGCGCCGAGCTCGAGCAGCGCGTCGGCAGTGAAGCCGGCCAGCTCGCCGTTGGGCGCCGGGCTGTCGGCCAGCAGCGCGTTGTACAGCTGCTCGCACGACCAGGCCGCGTCGCCGAAGCGCTGGAGCCCGACCATGCGCGAGCTGCCCTTCAGGGTGTGGAAGGCGCGGCGGATCAGCGTCAGGTCGGCCAGATCGTCACCGCCGCGGCCGAGCCGCTGCAGCGCCTCGGTCGCGCCGCCGATCACCTCGCGCGCCTCCTCGATGAAGATGTCGCGCATCTGCGCGTCGTCTTCCAGCCCGGTGCTGCCCTGCTGCTGCGGCTGCGGCGCGGCGGTGGCGCGCAGCGGCGCCGGCGGCGGCAATGGCGGCGCCTCGGCCGGGGCCGACAGCTCGGCCACCGCCTCGGCCAGCGCGCTGCGCGCCTGGTCGCGCTGCAGGTCGTCGCTGGCGCGCTGCAGCGCTTGCTGCGCCGAGCTCATCGTCTGCGCCAGCGCGCGCTGGTCGGCCAGCAGCGCCTGCTGCGCCAGCCGGCCAAGCTCTTGCTGCAGCGCCTCGTCGGCCAGCTCGGGCTGCGCCGCGGCGCGCGCCAGCGAGCGCGCCTGCTCGACCAGCTGCGGCGCGCTCGCGCCGTTCGCGCCATCGAGCTCGCCGAAGGCCGACGCCCGTTGGCCGCGCCGCCCCATCACCGCGCTCAGGCTGCCACTGGCCGGGTCGTAGCGGAACAACGAGCGCGCCATGCGCGGCTGCACGCTGAGCATGTCGATCATGAAGCTCAGCGCGCCCAGGTTGTCGGCCAGCCGGGTGAAGGTGCCGAGCTCGGCGGCATGGCGGGCATCGATGTCGGTGCTGGCCAGCGCGTCGACGTCCTCGCTCATGCGCATCACCGCGTGCGACGCCTGATCGATGTCCAGCACCGACAGCACGCCGCGCATCGCCTGCAGTTGCGCCGGCACCGGGATCAGCAGGCCGCGCTGCGCCGGGTCGCGGAAGTACTGGTCGATCTGCCTTTCGACCTCGGACAGCGCCGCGCGCAGCTCCTGCACCACGCTGCCCATGGTCTGGCGGTCGGACACGCGCCGGTACAGCTCTTCGATCCACGGCTCGAGCGGCTGCGGCGTGCCGCCCTCACCGGCGTCGCGGATGCGCTGCGCCAGCCGCTGCATGCGCGCGGCGACCGCCGGATCCTCGAACTCGGCGTCGTCCAGCGAGGCTTCGAGATACAGCAAGCTGGTGGCGACTTCCATCGCCAGCGCCGGCGGCGCCGGCTGGCTCGATGCCTGGGTCTGCGCGACCGCGCGCTGCAAGGCCTGGGTCAGCACTTCGCCGCTGGGGAACAACCGCTTCAGCGAGTCGCCGACCAGCGCGAAGGGCTCGTTCAGGCCGCCGTGCGGCGGCGCATCGCTGGCCGCCAGCGCCGACCAGCCCTCCTTGGCCGCGGCCACCCGCTTGCGCGCCTGCGCGATCCAGGCCGGATCGAAGCGGCCGAGCCGCAGCGCCTGGTAGTCCAGCGGCGCGGCGCCGTCGAGCCGGTAGACCTCGCGCACCGCACGCAGCCGCGGCGCCGCCTGCTCGGGCCCGGGCACGCCGGCCTGCGCGCAGAAGAACAGCACGTCCTGCGCCAGCCGGTCCGACACCTCGCCCTGGCCGGCGATGGCCAGGCGCAACTGGGCCAGCAGGCGCGAGCTGATGCGCTTGGCGTAGACATCGGCGCTCAGCAAGCCGGCGGCCTGCGCCTCGTAGAACGCCGCGGCCAGCTTCCACAGCTCGGCCAGGCGGTCATCGCCGGCCGCGCCCAGGCTGGCGCACAACTCGCTGAGCCGCTGCAGCGCCGCGCTGTCGGGCCCGCGCATGGTCGCCAGCACCTGGGTTTCCATCGCCGCGCGCGCGGCGGCGTCGGCCGCGGCCGGCGCCGCGCTGGCGGCCAGCCCCTGCGGCTGCCACTGCCGCGGCTCGCGCCACAAGTCGGCCGGATGCACGCGGTCGGTACCGGCCCACTGCTGCAGCGCGCGGTACTGCGGGAACAGCGCCAGCGTGGGCAAGGCCTTGCCGGCCAGCCTGCGGCCGAGGTAGTCGAGCACGCCGAACGAGGCCGACTCGATCGCCTCGAGCGCCTCGCGCGTGAGCAGCCGCGGCCGCGCGATGAATCGCTGCACTGCACTCTCGCTGGCCTGCAGCACCCGCGCCGGGCCGGGCAGCCCGATCATC
Source organism: uncultured Rubrivivax sp. (assembly GCA_937967345.1). Taxonomy (GTDB): domain Bacteria; phylum Pseudomonadota; class Gammaproteobacteria; order Burkholderiales; family Burkholderiaceae_C; genus Rubrivivax. The sequence goes on from CALBTN010000127.1 coordinate 3,762, forward strand.
AGCAGCGCACCGACGACCTGGTGCAGCTGCGCACGCGCGCCGCGCAGCACCGCCGGGTCGACCGCATCGACGTCGGAGCCCGACAGCAGCGCGGCCTCCTTCAGCTGACGGCGCAGCGCCTTGTGCGCGGCCTCGAGCGAACGGCGCAGTTCGTCGTGCACCCAGGCCAGCGCACTGAGGTCGTCGTCGGGCGCATCGGCGACACCGCTGGCGTCAGGCCGGTCGGGCAGCTCAGGCCGATCGGCCAGATCGGTCAAGCCGGGCAGATCGGCCGAAGCGGCCGAAGCCGCCGGAGCGGCCACCAGTGCGGCCAGGTCGTGCAGCAGGTTCATTGCCTTGGTGCGCCCTTGCGCTGGGTTTGCATCAGTGCCCGATCAGCCGGCGGCGCGCGGTGCGTCATGTCAAGCGACCTTGAAGCGCGACACCGACTGCTTCAGATCCTCGGCGGTGCGCGACAGCTCGCGCACCACCTGCGCGGTCGAGCGCGTACCGTCGCTGGTCTGCTCGGTCACCGCGAAGATGTGCTGGATGTTGGCGGCCACCACGTTGGCCGATTCGGCCTCCTGCAGCGCCTGCTGCGAGATGCGCGCGATCAGCTCGGACAGCTGGTGCGTGACGCGGTCGATGTCGGCCAGCGCGGTGCCGGCGGCGTCGGACAGCTTGGCGCCTTCGACCACGCCGTGGGTCGAGCGCTCCATCGCCGCCACCGCCTCCTGGGTGTCGGTCTGGATCGTGCGCACCAGCACCGCGATCTGCTTGGTCGCCTCGGCCGAGCGCTCGGCCAGACGCTGCACTTCCTCGGCCACCACCGAGAAGCCGCGCCCCGCTTCGCCGGCGCTGGCCGCCTGGATCGCGGCGTTCAGCGCGAGCACGTTGGTCTGCTCGGTGATGTCGCCGATCAGCTCGGTGATCTCGCCGATCTCCTGCGACGACTCGCCCAGCCGCTTGATGCGCTTGGAGGTGTCCTGGATCTGCTCGCGGATCGAGTTCATGCCGCCGATGGTGTCCTGCACCGCGCTCAGGCCGCTCTCGGCCGCCTGCAGCGAGACCTTGGCCACCTGCGCGGTGCGCTGCGCCTGCTCGGACACGTCGTTGATGCGCCCGGCCATGCGCAGCACCGACTCGCCGGTGTCGCGGATCTCGCGCAGCTGCTCGGTCGAGGTCGCCAGCAGCTCGGTCGAGGTCTGCTCGACCTGCTGCGTCGATTCGGTCACGCGCGCCACCGTGCTTTGCACCGCCGACACCAGCGTGCGCAGCTCTTCCACCGTGTAGTTCACCGAGTCGGCGATCGCGCCGGTGATGTCCTCGGTGACGGTGGCCTGCTGCGTCAGGTCGCCTTCGGCCACCGTCTGCAGCTCGTTCATCAGCCGCAGGATCGCCGCCTGGTTGGCGTCGTTGACGCGCTTGGCCTCCTGCTCCTGGCGCTCGGCCTCGACGCGCTGTTCGTCGGCGAAGCGCGCGCGCGTGGTCTGGCCGCCGACGACCAGCTTGAGCAGGCCGGCACCGCCGGCCAGCAGCAACAGCGTCGACAGCGCCATCGCCGCCAAGTGCGCAAGGCCGAAGCCGCCAGCGCCGGCCAGTTGCTGCTGCAACGTATCCAAGCCCTGGCGCAGCGCCTCGCCGTCGCGAAGGATCGCGCCTGGGGCGCCGCCCGCCGCGCTCAGCTCCTTCAGGTGGGACAGCACCGCCGCCGCTTGCGCCTGGGCCGCGTTGAACGCCAGCAGCGCCGACGCCGCCAGGCCGATCAGGCCCACACCGACCAGGCCGAACAGCAAGCGCTGCTGCTGCGGCGCGCGCAACCGCCCGATCAGCGGCAGCGATGCACCCACCGCCGCAGCCGCCGGCAACGCCGCTGGCGCGTCGGCGAACTCGGCCGTGATCTGCGAGGGCATCACCTCGGAGATGATCGACGAGTCGCCCCCGGCGCCGGCGTGGGGCTGCGGCAAGCGCGACGGCAGCGCACGCGGCGGCTCCGGGTAGGCGGTAATCACGTCGTCGAACTGCGAGTCGAAGGCCGCGGTGTCGGCCCGGGCGTCGTGCCGATGGCTCGTGATCTTGTCCATGAAGCTCATCTGACCCTCTTCGGTTTGGTCGAACCCGGCAAGGCCGCCTTCAGGCGGCAATGCCGAGGAATTGCTCGTGGGCGGCCAGCGCCGCCAGGTCGATTTCCTGCCAGACGCGGCCGTTGTCGTCGCGCCAGCGCGCGACCGCGAACGCCGGCAGCGCGGCGTCGGGGGCGGCCGGCTCGGCCTGCAACTGATTGGCGCTGCGCAGACCGGCCAGGCGATCGATCAGCAGCGCGCAGTTCACGCCCAGCGCCGGGCTCAGCGTCAGCAGCCGCGCGCTGTCGGCGGCGGGCTGTGCCGTAGCGCGCAGCCCGACAAAGCGCGCCAGATCGACCACCGCGTGCAGCCCGCCGCGCAGGTTGGCCACGCCGGCGAACCACGGCTGGGTGTGCGGCACCGCCAGCACCTTGCCCAGCGGAAAGATCTCGCCGGCGGCGTGCAGCGCGAACAGCAGCCCGTGTTGCGCGCATTCGACAGCCAGCCACGAGCGCACCGGCGGCTCGGTGCGCACCGCCTCCATGCGCCCGGCGAGCCGGGACTGCAGTTCGCGCAGCGCGTCGCGCTTAGACATGGCGTGCGCCCCGGCGCGCACTCGGCACGCGCTGGCCTGAACGGGCAAGGCGGGCACGCATCTAGCCGAACGCCTTGATCTTGCCGATCAGCTCGTCGGCATCGACCGGCTTGACGATGTAGTCGCGCGCGCCCTGGCGCATGCCCCAGACCTTGTCGGTCTCCTGGTTCTTGCTGGTGCACATGATCACCGGCACCGCCGACCAGCGCGGATCGCGCGTGATGGTGCGCGTGAGCTGAAAGCCGTTGCACCCCGGCATGACCACGTCCATCAGGATCAGGTCGGGCGTGTCCTCGGCCAGCCGGCGCATCGCCTCGTCGCCGTTGGCCGCGGTGCGCACCTGGTAGCCGCGGCGCCCGAGCAACTCGGACAAGTGGTACAGCTCGGTCTTCGAGTCATCGACGAGCAGGATTTTGTGGATCGACATGGAAGCTTCCCTGGCAATGGCTTGCCGCACTTGCCCAATTGCGCACCGGCACGCGCCGGCACGCGCTGCCCTCAAGCCGTCTGGCCGCTGAACTGTTCCACGGCGCGCAGCAACTGTTCCTTGGTAAAGGGCTTGGTTAGGTACTCTTCTGAGCCGACCATGCGCCCGCGCGCCTTGTCGAACAGCCCGTCCTTGGACGACAGCATGATCACCGGCACCTGCGCGAAGCGCGGGTTGCGTTTGATGATCGCGCAGGTCTGGTAGCCGTCCAGCCGCGGCATCAGGATGTCGCAGAAGATCAAGTCGGGGCCGTGGTCGTTGACCTTGGCCAACGCGTCGAAACCGTCCTCGGCCAGCACCACGTCGTGGCCGCCTTGGCGCAAGAAGATCTCGGCGCTGCGCCGGATGGTGTTGCTGTCGTCGATGACCAGCACCCTGGCGCCGCCGCCGGCAGCGGCGGCCGAAGCTTCGATTTCCAAATGAGCTCTCCTGAACGCGGCGGATGGCGCCGGACGGTTCAGATTTCGACCATTTCGAAGTCTTCTTTACCTGCGCCGCACTCCGGGCAGGTCCAGTCCGGCGGCACATCGGCCCAGGCCGTGCCGGGTGCCACACCATGCGCGGGATCACCGCTGGCCTCGTCGTAGATCCAGCCGCACAGCACACACATCCAGGTACGGGTTGGATTCACGACGCGGTCGGGTCAGGTCACTACAATGCAAATCGATTCTAGTCACCGCTTCTTGGTGAAACCCCCTACGTGGCGGGAACCTACGTAACACTCCTCAGATACCGCTAGAGCTTCACGCCCGCGTGAGGCCGGCGCCGCCGCCCCGATGACCATGAGTTCCACCCCCGGCCTGACCACCGACCCCCCCGAGGCCATCGCCGACACGGCGCCGCCGTGCGTGATGAGCTTCAACGCCAGCGACCCCACCGGCGCCGGCGGGCTGGCCGGCGATGTCGCGACGATCGCGGCGATGGGCGCGCACGCGCTGCCGGTGGTGACCTCGGTGGTGATGCGCGACACCGCCGAGGTGTTCGACCACCACCCGCTGGACGCCGAGGTCGTGGTCGAGCAGGCACGTTCGGTGCTGGAAGACGTCACGCTGGCGGGCTGGAAGGTCGGCTTTCTCGGTTCGGCCGAAACCGTCGGCGCGGTCGCCGAGGTGCTCAGCGACTACGCCGAGCTGCCGCTGGTGTCGTACCTGCCGCCGCTGAGCTGGCTCGATGAGGAGCAGCAGCAGCCCTACCTGGATGCCTTTCGCGAGCTGATCCTGCCAGCCACCGAGGTGCTGGTGGGCAGCCACCAGACGCTGACCGACTTCTTGCTGCCCGAGTGGGACAACGAGCGCCCGGCTTCGCCGCGTGAGCTGGCGGTGGCCGCAGCCGGGCACGGCGCCCGCTACGTGCTGGTCACCGGCGTGATGCTGGCGGCCAAGGGCACCGAGCAGTTCATCGACAACGTGCTGGCGTCGGCGCAAGGCGCGCTCACCGGCGAGAAGTTCGAGCGCTTCGACGCCAGCTTCGTCGGCGCCGGCGACACGCTGGCCGCGGCGCTGGCGTCGCTGCTGGCTTCGGGCAGCGAGTTGCAGGCCGCCGTCGGCGAAGCGCTGTCGTTCCTGGACCAGAGCCTGGACGCGGGCTTCAGGCCGGGCATGGGCAACATCGTGCCGGACCGCTTCTTCTGGGCCGCGCCGCCGCCCGAGGACGGCGAGGACGACATCGACGACGAGCCGCCGCCGGCCGACGACGGCGCACCGCGGGGTGCGGGCCGCCGTGTCCACTGAGGCCGCCAGCCCGCGCAGCGCGGCGCTGTTCGAGCGCGCGCAGCGCGTGATCCCCGGCGGCGTCAATTCGCCGGTGCGCGCGTTTCGTGCAGTCGGCGGCACGCCGCGCTTCATCCGTCGCGCCGAAGGTGCCTGGCTGTGGGACGCCGACGGCAAGCGCTACCTCGACTACATCGGCTCGTGGGGGCCGATGATCCTCGGCCACGGCCACCCGCAGGTGCTCGACGCGGTGCGCCAGGCCGCGGGCAACGGCTTCAGCTTCGGCGCGCCGACCGAGCGCGAGACCGAGCTGGCCGAAGCCATCGTCGGGGGCGTGCCCAGCGTCGAGCAGCTGCGGCTGGTCAGCAGCGGCACCGAGGCCGGCATGAGCGCGATCCGGCTGGCGCGCGGCGCCACCGGGCG
>CALBTN010000128.1 GCA_937967345.1 uncultured Rubrivivax sp.
TGGTGCCGCGGCCGTCGTAGTTGCCGTCGTGCGCCGACTGGTCGCCGCCGGTGCAAAAGGCGCGCTCGCCGGCGCCGGCCAGCACGATGCAGCCGACGCCGCGGTCGTAGCCGGCCTTGTTCAGCGCCTTGATCAGCTCGTCGCAGGTGGTGCCGCGAAAGGCATTCATCTTGTCCGGGCGGTTGATGGTGATCCAGGCCACGCGGTTGCGCACCTCGTACAGGACGTCTTCGAAGCTCATCGCGATCTCCTCGTTCAAGCAGCCGGGCCAGCCGCCCGAAAGCCGCCGCAGCGCGGCGTCATCCGGGCTGCGGCGCCGCGCCGCGCCGCGCCAGCGCCTGCATCGCCAGCGCGTAGCCGTCGATGCCGAAGCCCACGACGATGCCCGCGGCCACCGGCGACAGGTACGAGTGGTGGCGAAACGGCTCGCGCGCGTGCACGTTGCTGATGTGCACCTCGACCACCGGCACCCCGGCGCCCTTGACCGCATCGTGCAGTGCCACGCTGGTGTGGGTATAGGCGCCGGCGTTGCACACCACGCCCAGCAGCGCACCGCCGCGAAACGCGCTGCCGGCGTCGTGAATCCAGTCGATCAACACGCCCTCGTGGTTGCTCTGGCGAAAGTCCAGCGCCACGCCGAGCTGCCGCGCGGTGGCCTCGCACAGGGCCTGCACGTCGGCCAGCGTGGCCGCGCCGTAGACCGCCGGCTCGCGCGTGCCCAGCAGGTTCAGGTTCGGGCCGTTGAGGACGAGGATGGTGGACATGGTCGAAGCTCGGTTGCGCCGCCCCGAGTATCGGCGCTTGCGCCCGGGCGCCGGATGCGCCCGCGCCGGCCGCTGTCAGCCTTTGTTGGTTTGGCGTCAAGGACGGGTCAGCGCACCGCCCGAAGATTGCGCGCCATCAGCGGCACCGTCGCCGCGTTCGTGTTTTCAACTCCAGGAGACAGCATGGAAGACGACCTGACGCGGCGCATCGCCAGTCATCCCAAATACCAAGAACTCAAGACCAAGCGCAGCACCTTCGGCTGGTGGCTGACCGCGGCGATGATGATCGTGTACTACGGCTTCATCCTGCTCATCGCCTTTGACAAGGAACTGCTGGCCACACGCACCGGCAGCGGCGTGATGACCTGGGGCATGCCGATCGGCCTGGTGGTGATCATCTTCACCATCGCGATCACCGCGATCTACGTGCGGCGCGCCAACAGCGAGTTCGACCAACTGTCCGACGACATCACCAAGGCGGTGCTGAAATGAAATCACCCACCAAGTACGCACTGCCGCTGGCTGCGCTGATCGGCGCCGGCGTGGCCGTCGCCGCCGGAGCCGACCTCGGCCAGGCCGAAAAGCAGGCCACCAACTGGACCGCGATCGCGATGTTCGCGATCTTCGTGCTGTTCACGCTGTGGATCACCAAGTGGGCCGCGGCCAAGACCAAGAGCGCGGCCGACTTCT
>CALBTN010000129.1 GCA_937967345.1 uncultured Rubrivivax sp.
CGGCGCCAGGGCGGCACCGCGGGTGGCCGCCGCGATCAGCCCGCGGGCGGCCTGCTGCAGCGTTGCCGCCTGAGCGTCGGCCAGATGCAGCACGGCCGCCTGGTCCAACTGGCGGTAGCTGCCGCGCAGCGAGCGCTGGTACAGCGGATCGTAATGCTGCTGCATCAGCGCGCCGTAGACCTCGGCCCACTGGCCGGCGCGGGCCTGCGCTTGCCAAGCCTGGACGGTGGCGCGGCTGCGCAGCTCGATCAGCGGCTCGAGCAAGCGGCAAAAACCTTCGGCGTCGGCGCGGAAGTGGCCGTACTCGTGCAGCAGCAACTCCAGCCGTGCCGGCCACGGCAGCTCCAGCTGGATGCATTGGCCGTGCTCGCGCATCTGCGCGATCAGCGGCTCGGGCACACGCAGCGCGCCGATCTTGCGGCTTTCGCTTTCGACGTAGACTGGGCGCGCGGTGTCGAAGCGGCGCAGCGCGTGCCAGCACAAGGTGTCGAAACGCTTCTGGCTTGGCTGCGGCTGGCCTGGCAGGGCGCCGAGCACTGAGCCGCGATGGCCGGCCAACGCCTCCAGGTCCAGCACCTGGGCGCCTTCGGCCGCCAGCGCCTGCAGCAGCCGCGTCTTGCCGCTGCCGGTGCGGCCGCACACCACCTGAAAGCCGTGGCGTTGCGGCAAGGTCTGCAGTTCATCGCGCACCAGCGCGCGAAACGCCTTGTAGCCGCCGCGCAGTTGCTGGGTGCGAAAGCCGATCTGCGACAGGAACCAGCCGAGCGACCCCGAACGCTGGCCGCCGCGCCAGCAGTACACCAGCGGCCGCCAATCGCGCGGCTGGTCGACCACCCAGCGCTCGAGGTGCGCGGCGATGTTGCGCGCGGCCATCGCTGCGCCCACCTTGCGCGCCTGCAGCGGCGAGACCTGCGCGTGCAGCGTGCCGACGACGCGGCGCTGCTCGTCGTCCAGCACCGGCCAGTTGACCGCGCCGGGCAGGTGGTCTTGCGCGAACTCGGCCGCAGAGCGCACGTCGATCACGATGTCGTGGCCGGGCTGCGCGGCGCTGGCCTGCAGCGCATCGATCTGCACCAGGCTCATCGGCCGTTCGAAGCCGGTGACGCCTTCGGCAGATCACTGCCAGGCGTCGGCGCGCGGCGGGCGCCGGGCCGCGGCCGAGGCCGGCCGGTTGCGGTGGACAGGGCGGAATGACTCACAGCCGCTCAGCCCGGCTCAAACCGGCGCGACCGCGTCGAGCAGCTCGGTCTCGACCTGCAGCTGCGTGCGCTCATGCTGCAGGGCGGCGCCGTCGACCAAGAAGGTGTCCTCGACGCGCTCGCCCAGCGTGCTGATCTTGGCCAGGTGCAGGTTGATGCGGTGGCGCGCGAGCACGCGCGCGATGGCGTAGAGCAGCCCGACGCGGTCGCTGGTGCTGACGCTGAGCAGCCAGCGCTGCGCGCGCTCGTCGGGCTGAAGCGCGACGCGCGGCGTCACCGGGAACGAGCGCACGCGGCGCGACACCCGGCCGCGCACCGGCTCGGGCAGCGGGCCGCTCGACGCCAGCGCCTGCGACGCCTGCGTCTGCACCTGCTCGATCAGCTCGGCGTGGGCGTCGTCTTCGTCGTCGGGGTCGGCTCTCGTGCTCAGCACCTGGAACGTGTCGAGCGCATAACCCGCGCGCGTGGTGTGCACCTTGGCGTCCTGGATGCTGAAGCCGGCGCCATCGAAGTAGCCGCAGATGCGCGCGAACAGGTCCGGGCAATCGGGCGAATACACCACCACCTGCAGCCCGTCGCCCAGCGACGAGCGCCGTGCGCGCACGATCGGCTCGCCCCCGCCCAGGTGCGGCGCGAGCGAGCCGGCATGCCAGGCCAGATCGGCGGCGTCGTGGCGCGCGAAGTAGCTGACATCCAGCGTGTCCCACAGCGGCTGCTCGATGCCCGGCGGTGCGCCGAGCTGCGCCAGCAGCGCGCGCGCCTCGTGCTTGCGGGTTTCGATCTCGGCGTCCAGGTTCGGTTGCGCGCCGCCCAGCGCACGCAGCGTCAGCCGGTACAGGTCCTCGAGCAGCTTGGCCTTCCACGCGTTCCACACCTTCGGGCTGGTGCCGCGGATGTCGGCCACGCTCAGCAGGTACAGCGCGCTCAGCCGCTGCGGCGTGCCGACCAGCCGGGCGAAGCCGTCGATGACCTCGGGGTCGCTCAAGTCCTCGGTCTGCGAGATGCGGCTCATCGTCAGGTGCTGCAGCACCAGGAACTCGATCAGCGCCGCATGCTCGCGCGAGACGCCGTGGTCGCGGCAAAAGCGCCGCGCCTCGGCCGCGCCCAGCACCGAATGGTCGCCGCCGCGGCCCTTGGCCACGTCGTGAAACAGCGCGGCCAGGTACAGCAGCCAGGGCTCGTCCCACTGGCTGGCCAGCTGCGAGCAAAACGGGTACTCGTGCGCATGCTCGGGGATGAAGAAGCGGCGCATGTTGCGCACCACCATCAGGATGTGCTGATCGACCGTGTAGACGTGGAACAGGTCGTGCTGCATGCGCCCGACGATGCGGCGAAACACCCACAGGTAGCGCCCCAGCACCGAGGTCTGGTTCAACAGCCGCAACGCGTGCGTGATGCCCTGCGGCTGCTGCAGGATCTGCATGAACAGCGCGCGGTTGACCGGGTCGCGGCGGAACTGCGCGTTCATCAGCGTGCGCGCGTTGTACAGCGCACGCAGCGTGCGCGCGGACAAGCCCTTGATGCCCGCCGTCTGCTGGTACACGAGAAAGCTGCGCAGGATCGCGTGCGGCTTGTCGATGTACAGCCGGTCGTGCGCCACCTCGAGCATGCCGCCGCGGTCGAAGAAGTCGTCGTCGATCGGCCGCATCGGCGCTTGTTCCAGGCCGCTGAGGCGCTCTTCGATGTTGAGCATCAGGATCTGGTTGAGCTGCGTCACCGCCTTGGCGGTCCAGTAGTAGCGGTGCATCAGCAGCTCGGAGGCACGGTGCGCCGGCGTCGCCTGGTAGCCGAAGCTCTCGGCCACCGCGGTCTGCAGATCGAACACCAGCCGGTCCTCGCGGCGCTGGGCGATCAGGTGCAGCCTGGCCCGGATCAGCTTGAGCGTGCCTTCGTGCTTGCGCAGCCGGCCGGCCTCGAAGGGCGTGACCAGCCCCTTGGCCGCCAGTTCGTTCCAGCTGCGCCCCAGGCCGGCGGCGCGTGCCACCCAGATCACCAGTTGCAGGTCGCGCAGCCCGCCGGGGCTTTCCTTGCAGTTGGGCTCGAGCGAGTAGGGCGTGTCCTCGTACTTCACGTGGCGCTGGCGCATCTCCAGCACCTTGGCCCGCAGGAAGGCCTTCGCATCCATTGCCGCGCCGGTGGCTGCCTGGAACTGCTCGCACAGTCGCCGCGAGCCGCACAGGAAGCGTGACTCGAGCATCGCGGTCTGCACCGTCAGGTCGTGCCGCGCCAGCTCGACGCACTCGTCGACGGTGCGCACCGCCGAGCCGATCTCGATGCCCACGTCCCAGCAGATGCGCACGAAGCCCTCGACCGCGTCGCGCAGCCCGGCAGCGTCGGCCGCGGCATCGGGTGCGTGCAGGCCGTCGTTCGACGCCAGCAGCACCAGGACATCGACGTCGGAGTAGGGAAAGAGCTCGGCGCGGCCGTAGCCGCCCACCGCCACCAGCGTCGCGCCTTGCGGCATGCCGGCATTGGCCCAGATCTGCATCAGCAGGCCATCGACGTGGCGCGTCAGGGCCTTGGTCAGCTCGCCGGCGGCGCGGCTGGTGGCACGGGTGTGCGCGAAGTGCTCGAGCAGCGCCGCCTTGCCGTCGCGAAACCGGGCGCGAAGCGCGGCCAGGTCAGGCTCGGCCTGCGGCTCGAGCGCGGCGCAATCCAGCGGCGGCTGCGGCATGCGCACCGAG